>JAOUGZ010000174.1 GCA_029865405.1 Betaproteobacteria bacterium | reverse complement strand
GTTCTACAAGGACTCGATGCGCCGCGCGCTCGAGCTCTCGCAGCACGGCCTGCGCTTCGTCGATGCGGGCGTCTCGGGCGGCGTGCATGGCCTCGCGCAGGGCTACTGCCTGATGCTCGGCGGCACTCCGGCCTCGATCGAGATCTTCGCGCCATACGCGCGCCTGCTCGCGCCGGCGGCGGCGCGCGGCTGGCTGCACTGCGGCCCGGCGGGCGCCGGGCACTACGCGAAGATGATCCACAACGGTATCGAGTACGGCATGATGCAGGCGCTCGCCGAGGGCTTCGCGCTGCTCGCGGCGCGCAAGGATCTCGGCTTCGATGCCGCGCGCCTCGCCGAGACCTGGCGCCACGGCAGCGTGATCCGCTCGTGGCTGCTCGACCTGTGCGCGGAGGCGCTCGCGCGCGACGACGCGCTGGAAGACGTGGCGCCGGTGGTGGCCGACTCGGGCGAAGGGCGCTGGGCGGCGCGGGAGGCGGTCGAGCTCGGCGTCCCCGCGCCGGTGATCACCTCGGCGCTGATGGCGCGCTTTTCCAGCCAGGGGCGCGCCGACGACGCGAGCCGGCTCCTCGCCCTGATGCGCGCGGGCTTCGGCGGGCACGCGATCCCCAAGCCGTGATCGTCGTCGTCATGGGCGTCTCGGGCTCGGGCAAGAGCACCGTCGGCGCCCTGCTCGCCGGGCGCCTGGGATGGGAATTTCTCGATGCGGACGAATTCCATCCGCGCGCGAACGTCGAGAAGATGGCGGCCGGCATCGCGCTCGAGGATGCCGACCGCTGGCCGTGGCTCGCGCGGCTCAACCTCGAGCTGCGCCAGCGCGAGCATGCGGTGCTCGCCTGCTCCGCGCTGAAGCAGGCCTATCGCGACAAGCTGTGCGACCGGCTCGATTGCCGCATCGTGCACCTGCGCGGCGCCGTCGAGCTTCTGCGCGCGCGCCTGCAGGCGCGCAAGCACCGTTACATGCCGGCGTCGCTGCTCGAAAGCCAGTTCGCCACGCTCGAGCCGCCGGCCGGCGCCATCGACATCGATGTCGCGCGGCCGGCCGCGGACTGCGTGGCGGCGATCCTCGCTCAGCTGCCGATGTGCACCTGATACTTGGCGCCGTTGGACAACGAGCAGGTGCCGGCGCCCTGGCGCGGCGAGTTCATCTGGTACTCGCAGCTCATGAACATGCCGGTCGGCCCGTAGGCGCTCGCCACGCCCTTGCGCGCGTCGCCGTCGACGCGCGTCGCCTCGCCGGTGAGCGTCTCGCCCTGGTAGCTGAGCTGGAAGCGCCCCTTGCCGGTCATCATGTTGATCACCGACCCGGTGAGCACGCCGGTGCGGGTGGCCTCCTCGTTCGCCGGATACAGGCGCACGGGCAGGGAGACCGGCTGGGCGGCGCCGCCGGCCGCGGCCGGCGGCGGAATCGACGCCGGCCCGCCCGGATGGCCCGGGATGACGTGCCAGAGCTGTCCATCCGGGCCCGGCACGACATAGCAGCCGGAAAGCGCTGAGAACGCCAGCGCGGCGGTAAGGCTCTTTGCGGTTTTCATGGTGCCTCCTTGTGGGTCCCAGGCGATCGCCGCCTGTGCACCCATGATCGGAGGAGGCCGCGTACTTCGGGCCTACGCGTGGCTTACCGTTCGCTTAAAGACGCCGCCTCGTCCTTGCGCTCAAGGAATTCCCGGGCGCGCGCGGGTTCGCCCGCCGCCTCCCAGTAATGCCCCAGGTCGGCGAGCGCGCGGGCGAAGCGCCCGCGCCAGCGCTCGCGCGGACGCACGCTCCAGGACTCGTCGGCCTCGCCCGCGAGGAACGGGCCCCGGTACAGCTCCAGCAGGCGCGCCCCCAGGCGCTCGGCCAGCGCCGCGGGCGCCGGCGCGCGCCCCGGCTTGAGCGCGGCGTCGATCTCGCCCAGCAGCCGCTCGAAGGCCCAGGTATCGATCCAGAAGAAGCGCGCGTCGAGCGAGAGCTTGCCTTCGTGCAGGACCAGCGCGCGGTCTTCGCCCAGGAGCTTGCGCAGGCGATGCAGCGTGCTGGTGAAGGAGCGGTGCGCCGAATCGCCGTCGATGCGCGGCCACATGGCGTCGGTGATCAGCTCCTCGGCGACGCGCTCGCCGCCGAGCGCGATCAGCACCTTGAGCAGCTCGGGCGGCCGGCGCTGCGCCTTGCCGCCCGTCACGGCGAGCGGCTCTCCATGGCGCAGCAGACGAAAGCCGCCGAGGGTGTGCACGCGAAAATGCCACGGCCATTCGGGCACGTCGAGCGGCGGGCGCTCGGGCGCGAGCGCGCGCCGCTGCACCAGGTGCTTCGCGTACTCGGGCTCGGCGCCGGCGGCGAGCGCGTGCGCGCACAGGCGCGCCATCGCCGTCGGCCGCCACCACAGGAAATGCTGGTAGCCGTGCTCGCGCCCGAGCGCGAAGCCGCGGCGCAGCGCGTTCACCCCCGGGCGCTGGCGCCCATGCTCGAGCGCGATGTCGGCAAAGCCCAGCAGGCACGCGAACTCGAGGTGGTGGCTGTCGATGCGGCGCGCGATGGCGCGCATCTGCGTAAGGTGCGAGACGCACTTTCTTTCGTCGCCGCACTCGGCGAGCACCTGCGCCAGCGCGAGGCGCGTCAACACCTCGAAGTACGGGCAGCCCACTTCGATCGCCATGCGCAGCGCGTCCTTCTCCTGCTGCAGCGCGCGCATCGGATCCTTGCGCAGAATCGCTTCCCAGGCCTGGAAATGGCGGTACAGGCACTGGTTGAACCGGCCGGCGGTGGCGGCCTGCGCCTCCAGCTGCCGGGCGATCGGCGCCGCCGCCTCGAGATCCTGCCCGCCCAGCGCGCTGCCGTAGCCGTAGACCAGGAGCTGGAACGTCCAGGTGTGCACGCCCGTGGCGCGCGCGATCTCCAGGCCTTCGCGCATCGCCGCGAGGCCCGGCTCGCGCTCGGCGTTGAGCATGTGGTACATCGCCTCGACGTTCTTCAGCGTGAGCCGCGAGAACGGCGTCACGCCCGGCGCGGCGGCGAGGCGGCGCATCGCCTCGATCAGGCCATGGGCGCGCGCGAACACGCCCGTCCACATCAGCGTCAGCGCGGCGAGCAACCCGACGAACATCTTGAGGTTAGGGTCCGGCACCTGCTGCGAGGCGGCGATGGCACGCTCGATCCACTGCTGGATGTCGCGGCGCTGGGGCTGGCGCAGGGTGAGCGAAAAGAACATGCTGCACGCGACCCGCGCCTCGGCCTCCGGCGACGGCAGCTGCATGCCGGCTTGCGCCATGTCATCGAGCACCGCGATCCAGCGGTCGAGCAGCGAAAAGTCGTCCAGCTCGTACAGGATCGCATCCATGGTCCCCGAGCACGCGAGCACCAGGCCGCTCGGGTCCGGCGCGGCTTGCGCGCGAAACAGCTCATAGGCGCGCTCGAACCCGAGACGCCCCTCGCGCGGCGCGCGCTGCACCTGGCAGGCGGCCGCCCAGTACACCGTCCAGGGGTGCGCGTTCTGGACCTCGGGCGGCAATTCCTCGACCCAGTGCACCAGCGTCTCGGCGCGACCCTGGCCGAACATCGCCGCGGCGTGCCGCTCGATCAGCCGCGCCATCGCGTCCCAGTCGTGGCTGTCGCGCGTCAGGGCCACGGCCTCCTCGATCTGGCCCGCCTTCTCCATCAGCGCGGCGGCGTCCTTGCGCAGCTGCCGGCGCCGCTCCTTGGGAATCGTCTCCTGCGCGCGCGCCAGGAGGAAATCGCGGAACATCGGGTGGTACTGGTACACGAGCTCGTTGTCGGCCTCACGCAGCGCCACGAAGTAGTTCTCGTGATGCAGCCGGGCGAGGGTCTCGCCGGCGCCGGCGTCGCCGCTCAGCTCCTCGGCCAGCGCGGCGGTCATCTGCGCCAGATGCGCCGTGTGCAGCAGGAACTCCTGCGTGCGCGCGTCGGACTTCTGCAGGATCTCGCCCGCCATGTAGTCGAACACCAGCTGGCGCGTGGCGAGGCCCGGCGCCTCGGCGAGCGGCACGCCCATGCGCGCCTGCTGCAGCAGCAATACGAGGCCGGCCGCCCAGCCCTGGGTCCTGTCGTACAGGCCCTCGAGCGCACCGGCGGGCAGCTCCGGGCGGCGCCGGGCGGCGATGCTCACGGTCTCTTCGCGCGTCAGCCGCAGTTCCTCCCAGCCGATGTGCGCGAGCTGGCGGTTGGCGCGCATCCGCGCGAGCGTCGGCGGCGGCTCGGCGCGGCTGACGACGATGGCGCGCCCGCCCGGGGGCAGCTCGCGCACCGCCTCGCGCATTGCCTCGTGCAGCGGCGAGGATGCGGGCACTTCATGATAACCGTCGAAAACGATGACGAAAGGCGGCTTCAGGCGCGCGTACAGCGCCTGCGCGTAGCGGCGCGTGAAAGCGATCAGCCCGGCGTGGTATTCGGGCGTGAGCAGGGGCAGCGATGCGCGCTCTTCGCCCTCGAGGTCGGCGACCGCGAGACCGAGGTAGTAGAAGAACGTCGCCGGATCGGCGTCGCCTTCGTCGATCTGGTACCACAGGCAGCGCACCGGCGCATGGTCGAGCCAGCTCGCCACCGCGGTGGTCTTGCCGCTCCCGGGCGGGCCCGACACCCACGTGAGCGGCATGTCGCTCGCTTCATCGAGCAGCCCGAACACGCGCTCGCGCGGCAGGATCTCCGAGAGGAGCGGCCGGGTGGTCTTGCCGAGCGGAGTGCGGCGTCGGGGAGCGGCGGTGGCCATGGCGGTCAAGGGAATTCTGCGCCCGGCAATGCGCGCCGCGGTTACTTATCGCTTACGGCCGTGCTGCAATGCACCAAGCGCTAGTACTGTCCGAGCAGCCGCAGTTCGACGGCGCGCATGACGGCGGCGGCAGCCGTGTGCACATCGAGCTTGCGGTAGGCGTTCTTCACGTGGCTGGTGACCGTGTTGGCGCTCACCCCCAGCTGCACGCCGATCTTGGCATAGCTGCAGCCGCAGGAGAGCAAGTGCAGCACCTGGATTTCGCGTGGCGTAAGCATCGTCGTTCCTCCGTGTCCGGTCGCAGGCGGCGTCTTCCGCCCTGCCGCCATGATGGGAGTCCGGTGCTGACCGTCGGCTCACTCGACGCTTACGGATTGCTTAAACAACACGCTTACGCGCGCTTCTCCCTCGCGCGTGGGATTGTTCGGCGCCCACGTGCGGGCAATGCTGGCGCCGGCATTTCGCCAACAAAGGAGAACCGATATGAAATCGATTGCATGGCTGACTGGCGCCGCGCTGATGCTGGCAGGTCAATACGCTCTCGCGCAGAATCAGGAACGCTTCTATCTCGGCGCGAGCGCCGGTGCGAGCGACATCGACGACAAGATGACCACGGGGCTGATCACCTCGGGACCGGTGGACGGCTCGGACTCGGGCACGAAGCTCTTCGGCGGCTACCGCTTCGGCCGCAATCTCGCGCTCGAGCTCGCCTACGTGGATCTCGGCAAGCTCAGCTACAGCGGCGACTTTTCCGGTACGCCCGTCACCGGCGGCAAGGTGAAGGTGTCGGGCCTGAACACGTCGCTCGTGGCGACGCACCAGGCGACTCCGAAGCTCGGGCTGTTCGCGAAAGCGGGCCTGTACGCCTGGGACGCCAAGGCGAGCGACGTCACCGGAGGCGTGCCGTTCTCCGCCAAGGACGACGGCGCGGACCTTTCCTTCGGCGTCGGCGCGGACTACTTCTTCACGAAGAACGTCGGCGCGCGCGTCGAATGGGAGCACTTCGAGCTCGATCCGGGCAAGGCGAGCCTGCTGTCGGCGGGCCTCGTGGTGAAGTTCTAGCGCGGCAAATCGCCAAAAAGGGTCAGGACGCCACGCTTACGTTGCATAGTTCCTGGCCCCCGGCAGACAGTCGCGAGACACTGGCCTCGTAGCTGGGACGGCCGGACTCCTCCTCCCCGTACCGTCCCCGCAATCGCCCCGGCGCGCAGCACTCACGCCGGGGTATTTTTTTGCTTGCGCAATTGCCGCTCGCAGTCGCCAGCCGCTAACTGCTCAACCGCCCGCCCGAGCCCGCCTCCATCCCAGGACCAGCATCAGCATGGCAAGTATGGACGCGAGGGCCAGTGCGGGATGCTTGATGGCGAACACCAGCGGCCACAGGGCGCCGCGCACCGCCGCACGCAGGGTGTCGCGCTCGCGGATGTAATCCGCGAGCGGCGGCGAATGCCGGTAGTAGAGGCGCACGAATTCGCGGCCGGCCGCCGATCGCAGCAACGTGCCGTCGCGGAAGCGGCGCAGCGTCATGACGTCGTCGGCCATGTCGCTGCCATACGCGGCC
>JAOUGZ010000173.1 GCA_029865405.1 Betaproteobacteria bacterium | reverse complement strand
GAGGGCGATCTCCATGCCGTGCTTTGCCGCCGCTTTCACCAGGCTGCGGAAATCCTCCGGCGTGCCGAGCGCCGGCAGGATGGACTTGTGCCCGCCTTCCTTCGCGCCGATGGCCCACGGGCTGCCGACGTCGTCCGCGCCCGCGCTCACCGCGTTGTTCTTGCCCTTGCGGCGCTCGCGGCCGACCGGATGGATCGGCGGCAGGTAGAGCACGTCGAAGCCGAGCTCGGCGACATACGCGAGTCGCTTCTCCACGTCCTTGAAGGTGCCGTGCTTGCCCGGCTCGGTGCCCGCCGAGCGCGGGAACAGCTCGTACCAGGTGGAGTAGCGGGCGCGCTCGCGATCGACGACGAGCGGCATGTCGACGCCCCAGCGCGCCTCGAGCGAACGATCGGGGTAGCGCATGGCCAGCGCACCCATCACTTCGTCGAGCGCCGTGGCGCGGATCTCGTCCGGCTTCTTCGCGGCGCGCAGCCGCGACGCCCAGTCCTTCAGCTGCTGGGCGTCGGCGCCCGCATTTTCGTGCTTGGCGCGTGCGGCCGCTTCCTCGGCAAGGAAGGCGCCGGCGAGCGCAGCGAGCGCCTGGTCGGCGGGATCCTCGCGCCGCGCGAAGTCGTGGCGCCAGGTGGCGAACACGTCCACCCACGCGGCCACCGAGTAGCGGTAGCGCCCGATCTCCTGCGGCGTGAACTGCGCGCGCCAGACGTCGTTGCCGAGCGGCTTCATCTCCACTTCCTGCCAGTCGCGCGCGTCCTCCGCGCGCCACAGCAGCCGCGCGCGCAGCACGTCGTGGCCGTCGGCGAAGCAGTGCACCTCGACTTCGAGCGCCTCGCCGGCGACGCGCTTCACCGCGAAGCGCCCGCCGTCCACGGCTGGGCGCACCGCGTCGATCACCGCGCGCACACGGCCGTCGGATTCGCCAGCCGGGCTCATGCCTCGCTCCTCAGGTAAACGGTCGAGAGCGGCGGCAGCGTCAGCGTCAGCGAATGCGGACGCCCGTGCGCCGCCAGCGGCGCCGCCTGCACCGCGCCCATGTTGCCCCAGCCTGCGCCGCCGTACTCCTTCGCGTCGCTGTTCACGATCTCGCGCCAAGTGCCGCCGCGCGGCACGCCGAGCACGTAATTCTCGCGCGGCAGCGGCGTCAGGTTGCACACCACGGCGACCAGCGGCCCTTTGCCGCGCGGCTTGCGCAGGAACGAGATGGCGCTGTTCTGGGCGTCATTGGCGTCGATCCACTCGAAGCCTTCGTAGGAGAAGTCTACCTGCCAGAGCGCCGGCTCGGCGCGGTAGGCGCGATTCAGGTCCGCCACCCAGCGCTTCAGGCCCGCGTGCTCGGGCCGCTCGCACACCCACCACTCGAGTTCGCCGTCGTGCGTCCACTCGCGCCGCTGGCCGAATTCCCCGCCCATGAACAAGAGCTTCTTGCCCGGATGCGCCCACATGTAGCCGTAGAGCGCGCGCAGGTTGGCGAACTGCTGCCAGGCGTCGCCCGGCATCTTGCCGACGAGCGAGCCCTTGCCGTGCACCACCTCGTCGTGCGAGAGCGGCAGCGTGAAATTCTCGTTGAAGGCGTAGATGAGCGAGAAGGTGAGGCGCCCGTGATGGTACTTGCGGTTGATCGGGTCTTCCTTGAAGTAGGCGAGCGTGTCGTGCATCCAGCCCATGTTCCACTTCAGGCCGAAGCCCAGGCCGCCGAGGTAGGTCGGGCGCGACACCATGGGCCAGGCGGTGGACTCCTCGGCCGCCGTGAAGCAGTCGGGGTGATCGCGGTACACGCCTTCGTTCAGCGTGCGCAGGAACGAGATCGCCTCCAGGTTCTCGCGGCCGCCGTAGCGGTTCGGAATCCACTCGCCGTCCTTCCTCGCGTAGTCGAGGTACAGCATCGAGGCCACCGCGTCGACGCGAATGCCGTCGACGTGGTACTTGTCCAGCCAGAACAGCGCTGAGGACAGCAGGAACGAGCGCACCTCGTTGCGGCCGTAATTGAAGATGCTCGAGTTCCATTCCGGGTGAAAGCCCTGGCGCGGGTCCGAGTGCTCGTAGAGGTGCGTACCGTCGAAGAACCCGAGGCCGTGCGCGTCGGCGGGAAAGTGCGAGGGCACCCAGTCGAGGATCACGCCGATGCCCGCCTGGTGCAGGTGATCCACGAGGTACATGAAATCCTGCGGCGTGCCGTAGCGCGAGGTGGGTGAGAAGTAACCCGTGGTCTGATAGCCCCAGGAACCGTAGAACGGGTGCTCGGTGACCGGCATCAGCTCCACGTGCGTGAAGCCCATTTCCTTCACGTAGGCGGCGAGCGCGTGCGCGAGCGCCCGGTAACCGAGAAAGGCGCCGTCCTTGCGCTTCCAGGAACCCGCGTGCACTTCGTACACCGCCATCGGCGCATCGAGCGCGTTCTTCGGTCCGCGCGACTTCATCCACTCGGCGTCGCCCCACTCGTACTCCAGAGTCCAGACGCGCGAGCCGGTGGCCGGCGGCAACTCGCTCGCTACGGCAAAAGGGTCGGCCTTTTCCGCGACGTGCCCGCCGGCGTGCGATTCGATGCGGAACTTGTAGGCCTGGCCGCGCTCGGCGCCGTGCACGCTGCCTTCCCAGATGCCGGAATGATCGCCGCGCGGCGCAAGCGCATCGGCGCCCGCGCGCCAGCCGTTCCAGTCGCCGATCACGGAAACCGCGCGCGCGTTGGGCGCCCACACGCCGAAGTGCGCGCCCTTCTTCTGGGTGTCGAGATGGCAGCCGAGGCGCTCGTACAGGCGCCCGTGCGTGCCTTCACGGAAAAGATACGCGTCATGCTCGGTCAACAAGATGCCGGCCTCCAGTGTTATAGGTTTGTGGTCCCTCTCGGACCGGAGGTTTCGCTGCGCGGGACGGACGCACCCGGCTGCTGCTGGTTTGAGCGCGCTTTGCGATTCACATTGCGCTGCGCCATTTTATCACGGTGACGCCAAGCGAACAACCTGTGCGCACGATCGCGCGCAAAAAACTTTGCGTCGATGCAGTGTCGGCGTTATGTTCGGCAAGGACGCTCGACAAGCAGGAAGGCGCGACGATGAGGATCTGGGAGCAACTGCTGCAGAACAACGGGCCGGACGCGTGGCTGCTCGCGGGCGCGATCGTGGTCGCGTTGCTCGCCGCAGTGTGGGTGGCGCGCGCAGTCGTCGCGCGCGTGATCTCGCGTATCGCGCGCCGCACCGACTTGCAGCTGGACGACGCGCTGGTCGCCGCGGTGCGTGCGACGAAGCTGTGGCTGCTGACGCCGCTCGCGCTCTATGCCGGCGCGTCCGCCCTCGAAATTCCGCCGCGCCTCGATCGCCTGCTCGAGAACGCTGCGATGGTGGCGCTGGTGGTGCAGTTCGTTGTCTGGACCAACCGCTGGTTGCTGCGCTGGCTCGCGCTGCGCGCGGACGCGGCGCGCGCCACCGATCCGGCGGCGACGACCACGGTCAACCTGCTCGGCTTCGTCGCGCGCGTGGTGGTGTGGGCGCTCGGGCTGCTCATCGCGCTCGACCAGCTCGGCTTCAACGTCACCGCGCTGATCGCCGGCCTGGGCATCGGCGGCATCGCCGTGGCGCTCGCCCTGCAGAACATCCTCGGCGACCTGTTCGCCTCGATGTCGATCGTGCTCGACAAGCCGTTCCAGGTCGGCGACTTCATCATCGTCGGCGACAAGCCCGGCACGGTGGAGAAGGTGGGTCTGAAGACCACGCGCGTGAAGAGCCTGTGGGGCGAGCAGCTCGTGTTCGCCAACGCGCAGCTGCTCAACGCCCAGATCAAGAACTACAAGCGCATGCAGGAGCGGCGCATTGCGTTCGGCATCGGCGTGACCTACGAGACGCCGGCGGAGAAGCTGCGCGCGCTGCCCGGCTGGCTGAAGGCGGCGGTCGAGGCGCAGCCCGACGTGCGCTTCGATCGCGCGCACTTCAAGGAATACGCCGACTTCGCGCTCAATTTCGAGATCGTGTACTACGTGCTCAGCCCGGACTACAACCTGTACATGGACCGCCAGCAGGCGATCAACCTGGCGATCTTCGACAAGCTGGCGCAGGAAGGCGTGCAATTCGCCTATCCGACGCGTACGCTGTATCTGCGGCAGGAAGCGGCCGCGGGCAGTTGAGGAGCCGGCCATGAGAGGGGGGAAGGCGAGCGCGGGCCGCGAGCGGCTCATCGTCGTGTCCAACCGCCTGCCGTTCACC
The DNA here is from genome assembly GCA_029865405.1 of Betaproteobacteria bacterium. Next base: position 2,072 of record JAOUGZ010000173.1, on the reverse strand, counting down.
TTCAGGAAAGAGCGTGGCGTCTGGCAGTCGGAGCCCGGCGGCGGAGGGCTGGTCACCGCGCTGCTGCCGGTGCTGCGCGACCGCGGCGGCATGTGGATCGGCTGGCCGGGCACCACGGGCGACGCGAAGGAGCTCGACGCAGCGCTCGCCGCCGCCGGCGCCAACGCCGGCTACACCCTTGCGGGCGTGCCGCTCACGGCCGAGGAGATGGACAAGTTCTACCTCGGCTTCTCCAACGAGATCATCTGGCCCTTGTTCCACGACCTGCAGTCGCTGTGCAACTTCGACTCGGCGTACTGGCGCACCTACTGCGAGGTGAACGGAAAATTCGCCGACGTGGTGAAGACGCACACGCGGCCCGGGGATTTCGTCTGGATCCACGACTACCACCTGATGAACGTCGCCGCCGAGCTGCGGCGCCGCGGCGTGCACTCGCGCCTGGGGTTCTTCCTGCACATCCCGTTCCCGTCGCCGGACCTGTTCATGAAGCTGCCCTGGCGGCTGTCGCTGCTGCAGGCGCTGCTGGAGTTCGACCTCCTCGGCTTCCAGACGGCGGTCGACCGCCGCAACTTCGTGCAATGCACGCGCCTGCTGGCGAAGGACGTGCAGATCGAAGGCCGCGGGCAGGTGATGGTGGCGCGCGTCGGCAAGCGCGAGGTGCGGATCGGCGCATTCCCGATCTCCATCGACTTTGCCGCCTTCCAGCGCCGCGCCGCGACGCCGGAAGTGACCGAGAAGGCGCGGGAGCTGCATCGCCTGCTGCCCGAAAGGAAACTGATCCTCGGCATCGACCGGCTCGACTACACCAAGGGCATCCCGCTGCGGCTCAAGGCCTTCGAGAACCTGCTCGAGCGCTACCCGCAGCTGCGCGAGCGCGTTTCCTTCATCCAGGTCGTGGTGCCGAGCCGCGAGGACATCCCCGAGTACCACCGGCTGCGCACGGAGATCGAGCAGCTGGTGGGACGGATCAACGGCCGCTTCGCGCGCCCCGGCGGCTGGGTGCCGATCTGGTACGAGTACCGCAGCCTGTCGCGCCTGGAGTTGCTGGCGTACTACCGCGCCGCCCACATCGCGCTCATCACGCCGCTGAAGGACGGCATGAACCTGGTGGCGAAGGAATACTGCACCTGCAGCATCGAGGAGGACTGCGTGCTGATCCTCTCGGAATTCGCCGGCGCGGCCTCGCAGTTGTATCGCGGCGCGCTGCTCGTCAACCCCTACGATATCGAAGGCGTGGCCGACGCCGTGCACCGCGCCACCAGCATGCCCCCCGAAGAACGCCAGGCGCGCATGCACCGCATGCGCAATTCGATCCGCGAGTACGACGTGTTCTGGTGGGTGGACGCGTTCCTGCGCGCCGCGATCACGAAGGACCTGAGCGCCTTTCCCCAGCCCGCGGGGCACGCCGAGGAAGACGTTACGGAGTACCAGCTGCCGTTCTAGTTCAGGCCAGGCCCTCGAACAGCTGCACCGGCACCTTCTCGCCGGCGGCGACCTTGCCGCGCCCGTGCGCCAGCACGATGAAGCAGTTGGACTCGGACATCGAGCGCAGCACGCCCGAGCCCTGCTGGCCGGTGACCCTCACCTTGAGCTCGCCGCCGTCCGCGAACAGGATGCCGCGCTGGTATTCGGTGCGGCCCGCGATCTTGCGCAGCGGTTCTGCCGCCGCCACCTCGAGCAGCGGCAGGGCGCAATCGCCGCTGCGACCCGCAAGCTGCAGCAGCGCTTCGCGCACGAACTGATAGAAGGTCACCATCACCGCGACCGGGTTTCCCGGCAGGCCGAATAGGAACGCCTCGCCGATGCGGCCGAACGCCATCGGCCGCCCAGGCCGCATGGCGATGCGCCAGAAGAGCGCCTCGCCGAGCCTGGCCATCATCGGCTTGACGAAATCGGCTTCGCCCACCGACACGCCGCCGGTGGTGACAATGGCGTCGGCGTTCGAGGCCGCGTCGCGGAACGCCGCTTCGAGCGCGGCGGGATCGTCGCGCACCACGCCCAGGTCGCGGATCTCGACGCCGAGGCGCGCGAGCATGCCGTGCAGCGTGTAGCGGTTGGAGTCGTAGACCTCG
>JAOUGZ010000172.1 GCA_029865405.1 Betaproteobacteria bacterium | reverse complement strand
GTCCGGCGAGCGAGCCGAGGTAGTCGCACATCTCCGTGGCGCTGAGCTGCAGCTTCTCGGAGGCGAGGACATAGCGCCCGTCCTTGTGGAACTCGGTCGCGGCGCAGTCCAGTGCCAGCGCCACATCGGTTCCAGCCTTGTAGCCGGCCTTGCCGATCGCTTCGAGGATCAGCTCGATGGCCGCAGCATGCGTCGGCAGATCGGGCGCGAAGCCGCCTTCGTCGCCCACGGCGGTGGACATGCCCTTGCCGCCGACGAGCTTCTTCAGGGACTGGAACACCTCGGCGCCGCAGCGCAGCGCGTCGCTGAAGGACTTCGCCCCCACCGGCACGATCATGAATTCCTGGATGTCGAGGTTGTTGTTGGCGTGCGCGCCGCCGTTGACTACGTTCATCATCGGCACCGGCATCTGCATCGGGCCGGAGCCGCCGAAATAGCGGTACAGGGGCAGCCCCGACTCCTCGGCGGCGCCCTTGGCCACGGCCATCGACACCGCGAGCAGCGCGTTGGCGCCCAGGCGCGACTTGTTCTCGGTGCCGTCGAGGTCGATGAGCGTCTTGTCGATGAAGCCCTGCTCGGACGCGTCCAGGCCGACGATGGCTTCCGAGATTTCGGTGTTGACGTGCTCGACGGCCTTCAGCACGCCTTTGCCCGCGTAGCGCCGCGCATCGCCGTCGCGCAGCTCGATCGCTTCGCGCCGGCCCGTGGACGCGCCCGAGGGCACCGCGGCGCGGCCCATGGAGCCCGATTCGAGCAGCACGTCCGCCTCGACGGTGGGATTGCCGCGCGAATCGAGGATTTCGCGCGCGACGACGTCAACGATGGAGCTCATGGGATCGACTGGCCTCGGCTAGTGTTTGACCTGGTTTTCCGCGAAGCCCGATTCTTTCACCAGCCGGTCCAGCGCGGCGAGCGTTTCGAGCAGGGGTTGCATCAGCCCGAGCGGCCAGGCGTTCGGGCCGTCGGAGAGCGCTTTTTCCGGATTGGGGTGCGTTTCCATGAACAGCCCCGCGATGCCGCTCGCCACCGCGGCGCGCGCCAGCACCGGGATGAACTCGCGCTGCCCGCCCGAGGACGTGCCCTGGCCGCCCGGCAACTGCACCGAGTGCGTGGCGTCGAAGACCACCGGGCAGCCGGTGGCGCGCATGATGGCGAGCGAGCGCATGTCGGAGACCAGGTTGCCGTAGCCGAAGGCGAAGCCGCGCTCGCAGACGAGCACGTTGTCGCGGCCGCTCGCCTCGCGCGCCTTGTCGACCACGTTCTTCATCTCCTGCGGCGACAGGAACTGCCCCTTCTTGATGTTGACCGGCTTGCCCGCAGCCGCCGCCGCCTGGATGAAATCGGTCTGCCGGCACAGGAACGCCGGCGTCTGCAGCACGTCGACGACGGCCGCCGCCGGCTTGACCTCGTCCTCGCCGTGCACGTCGGTGAGCACCGGCACGCCCACCTGGCGCTTCACTTCGGCGAGGATGGCGAGGCCCTGCTCCATGCCCGGGCCGCGGTAGGATTTCCCGGAGCTGCGGTTCGCCTTGTCGTAGGAGGACTTGAAGATGAACGGAATGCCGAGCCGCGCGCACATTTCCTTCAGGCGGCCGGCGGTCTCCACCTGCAGCTCGCGCGATTCCACCACGCAGGGCCCGGCGATCAGGAACAGCGGCTGGTCGAGACCGGCTTCGAACCCGCACAGCTTCATGCCGCAACGGCCGAAAGCGACCCTCCAGGGGGCGCGCGCTTGACGCGCGCGCGATGCTCGATGGCCGCTTCGACGAACGCCTTGAACAGCGGGTGGCCCTTGCGCGGCGTCGAGGTGAACTCGGGATGGAACTGCACGCCGATGAAGAACGGGTGCCCGGGCAGCTCCATGATCTCGGGCAGCTGCTCGCTCGGCGTGCGCGCCGAAACCTTGTAGCCCCTGGCCTCGAGCTGCGGCACGTAGACGTTGTTGACCTCGTAGCGGTGGCGGTGGCGCTCGTTCACCTCGGCGCCGTACACGCGGTACGCGAGCGTGCCCGGTTCCACCGGGCATTTCTGCGCCCCGAGGCGCATGGTGCCGCCGAGCTCGGACTTGGCGTCGCGGCGCTCGATCCGCCCGGTGCGGTCGAGCCACTCGCTGATCAGCGCCACCACGGGATGCGGCGTCTCGGCGTTGAACTCGGTGCTGTTGGCGCCTTCGAGCCCGCAGACATTGCGCGCGAACTCGATGGTGGCAAGCTGCATGCCCAGGCAGATGCCGAGATAGGGCACGCCGTTCTCGCGCGCGTAGCGGATGGCGCGCATCTTGCCTTCGGTGCCGCGCTGGCCGAAGCCGCCCGGCACCAGGATCGCGTCCATCGCCTCGAGCATCGCCGTGCCGTTCTTCTCCACTTCCTCGGAATCGAAGTAGTGCACGGTGACGCGGCTGCGCGTGTGAATGCCGGCATGGCGCAGCGCCTCGTTCAGCGACTTGTAGGAATCCTGCAGGTCGACGTACTTGCCGACGAAGGCCAGGTCGATCTCGTGCTCGGGGTTCTCGAGCGCGTGCACCAGCTTGACCCAAGGCGCGAGATTGGCGGCGCGCGCCAGGATGTGCAGTTTGTGGCACACGATCTCGTCGAGCATCTGCTCGTGCAGCATCATCGGGATCTTGTAGATCAGGTCCACGTCCCACGCCGAGATGACGGCCTCTTTCTGGACGTTGCAGAACAGCGCGATTTTCCTTCTCTCGTCATCGGGCAGCGGGCGGTCCGTGCGGCACAGGAGCGCGTCGGCCTGGATGCCGATCTCGCGCAGCTCCTTCACCGAGTGCTGCGTCGGCTTGGTCTTGATCTCGCCGGCGGAGGCGATGTAGGGCACCAGGGTGAGATGGATGTAGCAGACGTTGTCGCGGCCCAGGTCGAGGCCCATCTGGCGGATGGCCTCGAGAAACGGCAGCGACTCGATGTCGCCGACCGTGCCGCCGACCTCGATGATCGCCACCTCGGCGTCGCCCGCGCCCTTCTTGATGAAATGCTTGATTTCGTCGGTGATGTGCGGGATCACCTGCACGGTGCCGCCGAGGTAGTCGCCGCGGCGCTCTTTCTTGATCACCGACTCGTAGATCTGCCCGGTGGTGAAGTTGTTGGCGCGGCGCATCTTCGAGCTCTGGAAGCGCTCGTAGTGCCCCAGATCGAGGTCGGTTTCCGCGCCGTCCTCGGTGACGAACACCTCGCCGTGCTGGAACGGGCTCATGGTGCCCGGATCGACGTTGATGTACGGGTCCAGCTTGATGTTGGTGACGCGGATGCCGCGCGATTCGAGGATCGCGGCGAGGGAGGCGGCGGCGATGCCTTTCCCCAGAGAGGAAACTACACCACCGGTTACAAAAACATACTTGGTCATTTACCCACGGCGTGTAGGGATGAAGGAGTCTACAGGAACTCCACCCCCGCTACAAATCCGCGAGCTCCTTTCGATCGCGGAAATGCGCCAGCGCCTCGGGGTTCGCCAGCGCCTCGAGGTTCTTCACCGGCCGGCCGTGCACCACGTGGCGCACGGCGAGCTCCACGATCTTGCCCGACTTGGTGCGCGGGATGTCGCCAACCTGCAACACCTTGGCCGGGACATGGCGCGGCGTGGTGTTGTCGCGGATGCGCTTCTTGATCCTCGCCACCAGCGGCTCGTCGAGCTCGAGGCCCTCGCGCAGCTTGACGAACAGCACCACGCGCACATCCCCCTCCCAGTCCTGGCCGATGACCAGCGACTCGACGACCTCGTCCAGGCTCTCCACCTGCCGGTAGATCTCGGCGGTGCCGATCCTCACGCCGCCCGGGTTGAGCACCGCGTCCGAGCGCCCGTAGATGACGATGCCGCCGTGCGCCGTGATCTCGCACCAGTCGCCGTGGCGCCAGACGTTGAGGAACTTCTCGAAGTAGGCCGCCCGGTACTTGGCGCCTTCGGGGTCATTCCAGAAGCCGACCGGCATCGCCGGGAACGGTTTCGTGCACACCAGCTCGCCCTTCTCGCCGACCAGGGACTTGCCCTCGTCGTCGAACACCTCCACCGCCAGCCCCAGGCCCTTGCACTGGATCTCGCCGCGCCAGACCGGGAGGATCGGGTTGCCGAGCACGAAGCAGCTGACGATGTCCGTGCCACCCGAGATCGACGAGAGGCAGACGTCCGCCTTGACGTCGCGGTACACGTAGTCGAAGGCCTCCGGCAGGAGCGGCGAGCCGGTGGAAAGTATCGCGCGCACGCTCTCCAGCCGGTGCGTCGCCTTCGGCTTCAGGTTGATCTTGGCGATGGCGTCGATGAACTTGGCCGAGGTGCCCAGATGCGTCATGCCCTCGGCGTCGGCCATGTCGAAGATGATGCGGCCCCGGCTGACGAAAGGCGAGCCGTCATAGAGCAGCAGCGCCGCGCCCGCCGCGAGGCCCGACATCAGCCAGTTCCACATCATCCAGCCGAGGGTGGTGAAGTAGTACACGCGATCGCCCGCGCGCACGTCGCTGTGCAGCAGGTGCTCCTTCAGGTGCTGCAGCAGCGTGCCGCCGGTGCCGTGCACGATGCACTTCGGCACGCCGGTAGTGCCCGAGGAGTACAGGATGTAGAGCGGATGGTTGAACGCCACCTGTTCGAAGGCGACGGCAGCGGGCGGGTACGGGTCGAGGAAATCGCCGAAGCCGCCCGCGTAGGACGCGCTCACCGCCTTGCGCACGCTCGGCAGGCCGGCCAGGATCTGCTCGTTCTTCGCGCGCAGATCGAACTCCTTGCCGCCGTAGAAGTAGCGGTCGGCGCAAAACAGCACCCGGGGCTCGATCTGGCCGAAGCGGTCAAGCACCCCCTGCGCGCCGAAATCCGGCGAGCAGCTCGACCAGATGGCGCCGAGGCTGGCGGCGGCCAGCATCGCCGCGGTCGCCTCGGGCATGTTCGGCAGGTACGCGGCGACGCGATCGCCCTTGCCCACGCCCGCCGCGCGCAGCGCCTGCGCGAGGCGCGACACCAGGTCGTGCAGCTCGCTGCGGGTGAGACGGCGCTTCACCTCCTCCTCGCCCCAGAAAGCGATGGCGAGCGAATCGTCGCGGCCGCGCAGCAGATTCTCGGCGAAATTGAGGCGCGCATCCGGGAACCACTGCGCGCCGGGCATGCGATTGCCGTCGACGAGGCGCCGGTCGCCCTGCGTGCCGCGCACGTCGGCGAACTTCCACAGCAGCGCCCAGAAATCCTCGCTCCGTTCCACGGACCAGCGATGCAGCTCGGCGTAGTCCTTCTTGCCCGCGAGCCGCATGAAGCGCGCCATCCCGGTCTGCGCGGCGCGCACGGGGTCGGGCGTCCACAGCGGCCTGCCGCTCATGCGGCCGCTTCCGCGCGCTCCAGGCGCGCGCGGATGTCCTCCGGAATGCGCTTCGATTTCTGCGACTTCATGTCGATGAACACGACCGTGGCGGCGCCGTCGGCGTACGGCTCGGGGTCCGCATCCACGCGCAGTTCGTACGTGGTCGGCACGCTCGCCCCGCCCGGCGCGCCAACGAATAGCTTCACCTCGACCGTGCCCGGGTAGGTCATGGCGCGCCGGTAGTTGCACGAGGCGTTGGCGATGACGACGCCCGTCGACTGCCAGGCCTCCTCCCCGGGCACCAGGCGATCGAACCAGCTGATGCGCGCCTGCTCCATGAAGCGAAAGTACACGGTGTTGTTCACATGGCCCATCGCGTCCATGTCGCCCCAGCGGATCGGGATGCGCTCGATGTGCGCGAGTCGGCGGGTTTCGCTCATGCCCGGATAATATAATGCCGCCATGAGCCGCGAATCGATGCAGTACGACGTGCTGGTGGTGGGCGGCGGCCCGGCGGGCCTCGCCGCCGCGATCCGGCTCAAGCAGCTCTCCGGCGAGTTGTCGGTGTGCGTCATCGAGAAAGGCTCCGAGATCGGCGCACACATTCTCTCGGGCGCGGTGATGGACCCGCGAGCCCTCGACGAGCTCCTGCCCGACGCGAAATCGACGGGCGCGCCGCTTGGCGTGCCGGTGAGCGAGGACCGGTTCCTGTTCCTCACGCCGTCCGGGTCGTTCCGCACGCCGAACGTCCTGCTGCCGGCGTGCTTCAAGAACCACGGCAACGCCGTCATCAGCCTCGGCAACCTCACCCGCTGGCTCGGGCGGCAGGCCGAAAGCGCGGGCGTGGAGATCTTCGCCGGCTTCGCCGGCGCAGAGGTGCTCTACGACGACAAAGGCGCGGTGCGCGGCGTCGCCACGGGCGACATGGGCGTGAACCGCAAGGGCGAGAAGACGGATGCCTTCCAGCCGGGCGTCGAG
>JAOUGZ010000171.1 GCA_029865405.1 Betaproteobacteria bacterium | reverse complement strand
GGTCTGTCCATCCAGATGGTGCTGAACCCGACGCAGTTCGACGTCATCGTCGCCTCCAACCTGTTCGGCGACATCCTCTCCGACCTCGGTCCTGCCACCGCCGGCACCATCGGCATCGCACCCTCGGGCAACATCAATCCCGAAAAGACCGCGCCCTCGATCTTCGAGCCGGTGCACGGCTCGGCGCCCGACATCGCCGGCCGGAAGATCGCCAATCCGATCGCGCAGATCTGGTCGGGCGCGCTGATGCTGGAGCATCTGGGTCACCCGCAGGCGGCGGCCGACATCGTGCGCGCCATCGAGCGCGTCATCGTCGACGGGCCGCATACGCCCGACATGAAGGGCAAGGCTTCCACCATGGAGGTGGGCGCGGCGGTGGCGGATGCGGTGAGGAGCGGCTCGCGAAAGGCGGCGTGAGTCAGGAGCCGGTCAGGCGGTAGAGCTGGCCGGCGTGGTGTACGACGTAGAGTTCGCCGTCGTTGCCTTCTGCAAACGACGCGATGCTCAGTCCCGAAGCGAAGCCGCCGGTGATCTGCGCGGTCGGCGGCGTGTCGCCAGCGATGTGCCAAATCCGACCCGTAACGTAGTCACCGAACACGTAGCGGCCAGCGAGTCCCGCGATCGCCCGGCCTTGGTAAACGTAGCCACCTGTGACCGATCTACCTTCGCCGCGCCCGTACTCGGCGACCGGCGGCAGCGGGTTGGGCGACGAGCCGCAGGGAAAGCCCGTGGCGCGCGTGCCCTCGAAGCAGCGCCAGCCATAGTTGCCGCCGGGCATCACGCGGTTGATCTCCTCGAGCGCGTTCTGGCCCACGTCGCCCACCCACAGCTGCCCGCTCTGACGGTCGAAGCTCCAGCGCCAGGGATTGCGAAAGCCGGCGGCGTAGATCTCGGGACATGCCTGCGCACCGGTACCGTTCGTGCCGCATTGCGCGTTGGTAGCAGGGAACATATTGCCCGGCGGAATCGCATAGCCCGACGCGACGCTGACGTCGACGCGTAGCATCTTGCCCAGCAGCGTGGTCATCAGTTGAGCATTGCCGATTGGACCGTGCGTGTTCGTAGCGCCCCCATCATTGGCGCCGCCGCCATCGCCAAGACCGATGTACAAGAATCCGTCACGCCCGAAGGCGACGTTGCCGCCGTTGTGATTGCTTTCCGGTTGGTTGATCACCATCAAGATGCGTTCGCTGCCGGGATCGAGCGTTGCACCGCCGTCGCTGGACCTGAATTCGGAGACGCGCGACACAAGGTTCTCCGCGGTATAGGACAGGAAGACCCGCGGATCAATGGGAAATCCCGGATGGAAGGCCATGCCGAGGAGGCCCGTCTCCCCACCCCAGGTCACGCGCGTCGTGATATCGATGAAATCAGAGGCGGTGGCGACCGCGGAAAAGTTGTTGAACACCCTCACGAGCCCGCTTTGTTCCACCACGAACCAGCGTGTGGCGTCACTTGGCGCCTGCAGCATGGCAATCGGCGCCGTGAAGCTCGGCAAGTTCGGATACACGCGCTCCACGCCAAGGACAGGAGGCGCTTGCTGTAGCGACATGTCGTCTGATCCTGCGTTGCAGGCGGCGAGCAAGGGCAGTACGGCAGCAATCGTGCCGAGGTAAGATGTGAACGATCGCACCATCACTCTATTAGGCCATGAAGTCCTATCGAATTGCATCCATCCCCGGTGACGGAATTGGCAAAGAGGTGATTGCCGCCGGCATCGAGATCCTCGACGCGCTCGCGGCGAAGGAAGGCTTCGCGCTCGCGTTCGAGCACTTCGACTGGGGCTCCGAGAGATACAAGAAAACCGGCGCCTATATTCCCGACGGCGGGCTGGAGAAGCTCAAGACCTTCGACGCCATCTTCTTCGGCGCCGTGGGCGCGCCCGACGTCCCCGACCACGTCTCGCTGTGGGGCCTCAGGCTGCCGATCTGCCAGGGCTTCGACCAGTACGCCAACGTGCGCCCGTCGCGCGTGCTGCCGGGCGTGACCAGTCCCCTCGCCAACGCCAAGGACATCGACTGGGTGATCATCCGCGAGAATTCCGAAGGCGAGTACTCGGGCTCGGGCGGGCGCGTGCACACGGGACTGCCGGAGGAGATCGCCACCGAGACCTCGGTGTTCACGCGCACCGGCGTCGAGCGCATCCACCGCTTCGCCTTCGAGCTGGCGCGAAAGCGCCCGCGGAAGCTCCTGACGCTGGTCACCAAGTCGAACGCCCAGCGCCACGGCATGGTGCTGTGGGACCAGATCTTCTACGAAGTCGCTGAAAAGTATCCTGACGTCAAGACCGATCGCATCCTGGTCGACGCCATGACCACGCGCATGGTGCTCAAGCCCGCCTCGCTCGACACCATCGTCGCCACCAACCTGCACGCCGACATCCTCTCCGATCTCGCCGCTGCGCTGTCCGGGTCACTGGGCATCGCGCCGACCGCGAACCTCAATCCCGAAAGGAAGTTCCCCTCGATGTTCGAGCCGATCCACGGCTCCGCTTTCGACATCACCGGCAAAGGCGTCGCCAACCCTATCGCCACCTTCTGGACCGCGGCGATGATGCTGGAGCACCTGGGGGAACCCAAGGCCGCGACGCGGCTTATGAAAGCGATCGAGCGCACCACCGAAGAGCAGGTGTTCACGCCGGACCTCGGCGGCGTGCACGATACGCGCGCTGTGACGCGCGCGGTCGTACGCTCGCTGTAGTGCTGCACGCGGACAGCGCGAGGAACCGCCTCACCGGCATCGGCATCATCTCGCTCACCTACCTGCTGTTCGCGCTGCTCGACGGCAGCGCGAAGTGGCTGGTGCAGAGCGTGCCCGTGATCATCGTGGTGTGGCTGCGCTTTCTTTCGCAGACGGTGCTCGCCGCGGCGCTGCTGTTTCCGCTGCGCGGGCGCGCGCTGGTCCGTACCCGCCACCTGCGCTGGCACGTCGCGCGCGGCCTGATGTTCTGCGCCATGACCGGCGGGAATTTCTGGGCGCTGCAGTACCTGCAGCTCACGGTCACGGCCTCGATCTTCTTCACGGTGCCGATCCTCATCGCACTGATGAGCGCGCCGCTCCTCGGCGAGCGCATGGACGCGCGGCGCTGGGCGGCGATCCTCGCCGGTTTCGCCGGCGTGCTGGTCATCGTGCGCCCCGGCTCGGCCGCGTTTCACCCGGCGATGCTGCTGTCGATGGGCAACGCGGTGCTGTACGCCGCCTTCAACCTGATGACGCGAAAGCTCGCCGCCTACGACTCGCCCGAGACCATCCAGTTCCTGCCCGCCGTGGTGGCGAGCGTGGTGCTGGCGCCGTTCGCGCTCGCCGTCTGGGCGTCCCCGCCCGGCGCCTTCGAATGGCTGCTGCTGTGCCTGATGGGCGTGTTGGGCGGCACCGGGCACTACCTGCTCGCCGTCGCGCACCGCTATGCGCCGGCCAGCATGCTCGCGCCCTTCCTCTACCAGCAGATCCTGTACATGGCGGCGTTCGGCTACCTCGTCTTCGGCAGCGTGCCCGACGCCGCCGTCTGGATCGGCGCCGCCATCGTCGTCGCGAGCGGCCTGTACCTGTTCGCGCGCGAGCGCCGCGGCCGTTAGGCTAGACTGCCCTCGGGAGGGGGCATGCAGGACAGCGTTTCAATTCCACTGTGGCTTGCGATCGCCGGCGCGGTCCTCGCGGCCTGGGCCTTGTACGAGCACGTGCTGATGCCGGCGCTGCGCTGGATGGTGATGCACCCGGCGAACCAGGTCATCGACGAGGTCGGCAAGCGCCTGCGCATCGGCATCCGCCCCTTCCAGCGCACGCGCCGCCAGGCGCTGATCCACCGCCTGCTGACCGATCCCAAGGTGCAGCAGGCCGCCGAGCAGTACGCCCGCGAGCACAAGGTCTCCGTCATTGCCGCGCTGCACCGCGTCGAGCGCTATGCGCGCGAAACGGTGCCGGCGTTCAACGCCTATCTGTATTTCCGCATCGGCTACTGGTTCGGCAAGCGCCTGGCGCAGCTCCTTTACCGGGTGCGTCTGGGCTACGTCGACGCGGAAAATCTCGCGCGCGTCGAGCCCGATGCGACGGTGGTGTTCGTCATGAACCACCGCTCCAACATGGACTACGTGCTGGCGGGCTACCTCGCCGCGGACCAGACCGCGCTCTCCTACGCCGTGGGCGAATGGGCGCGCATCTGGCCGCTCTCCGCCCTGATCCGCTGGATGGGCGCGTATTTCGTGCGCCGCAACTCCCGCGACGAGCTCTACCGGCGCGTGCTCGAGCGCTACATCGTCATGGCCACCGAGGCCGGCGTGCCGCAAGCGGTGTTCCCGGAGGGCGGCCTGACGCGCGACGGGCGCATGCGCGAGCCCAAGCTCGGCGCCATCGACTACATGATGCGCGGCTTTCGCACCGACGGAGACCGCGATCTGGTCTTCGTGCCGCTCGGCATCAACTACGACCGCGTGCTCGAGGACCGCACGCTGCTGCGCGCGCTCGATGCCGAGGCGCCGCGCCGCGGCCGTATCGCGGCGCTCGGCACCACGCTGCGCTTCTTCCTGCGCAACTTCTGGCTGATGGTGCGAAGCGAATGGCACCGCTTCGGCTACGCCTGCGTCAACTTCGGCGCGCCGGTATCGATGCGCGCCTACTGCCGCGAGCGCAGCCTGGACTTCCACAAGCTCGGCGGCGACGAGCGCCGCCGCGCCATGGCGGAGCTCGGCCGTCACCTGATGGATACCGTGGGCCGCATCGTGCCCGTGCTGCCGGTGCCGCTGATCGCCACCGTGTTCGTGCGCCACGGCGAAAAGGCGATCTCGGAGCTGGAGCTCAAGACCGAGGTCGGCCAACTGGTCGAAGCCCTGACGGCCGCCGGCGCCCACGTCTACGTGCCGCGCAAGGACTTCGATTACGCGGTGCGCGTTGGGCTGCGCATGCTCACGTTGCGCCGCCTGGTGGGGGAGCGCGAGGGCCTCTACTTCGCGCGCGCGGAAGAATTGCCGCTGCTGCGCTACTACGCGAATTCCATCGCCCACCTGCTGCCGCGCTAACGCTTGCGACCGCGCATGTCGCGATTCGCGTCGAGCAGGTCCTGGCGCAGCTTCTCGCGCTCTTCCGGCGTAAAGCGCTGCTCGCGGCTCTGCTCGCGGCGCTCGCCGCGCTCGCGGCGCACCTCCTCGCGGTTCTCGCGCCGGCTCGGCGCCAAGCCCTGCTTCTGGCCCTGGGATCCGCGCCAGCCGCGATCCTGCGCCTGCACGGGCGCAGGCAGGTGCGCGAGGAGCACGGCGGCGACGAGCAGCGCGAAGGCCGGTTTCATGGCCCCCAGTGTAAGGTGATCGCGCCGCAGATTCTGTAACATTCCGTAACCCATGGCCGAGCTCAAGACCCGCATTCTCGTTGTCGACGACGACCAGCGCCTGCGCGACCTGCTCACGCGCTACCTCGGCGAGCAGAAGTTCGAGGTGCGCGCGGTGGCCGACGCGGCGGCGATGGACAAGCAGCTGGCGCGCGAGCGCACCGACCTGCTGGTGCTCGATCTCATGCTCCCCGGGGAAGACGGCCTCGCCATCTGCCGGCGCCTGCGCGCGGCGGGCGGCGCGCCCGCGATCATCATGCTCACGGCCAAGGGCGACGAGGTGGACCGCATCGTCGGCCTGGAAATGGGCGCCGACGACTACCTGCCCAAGCCGTTCAATCCGCGCGAGCTGGTGGCGCGCATCAACGCCGTCCTGCGCCGCAAGCCGCGCGGCGGCCCGCCGGGCGCGCCCGGCGCCGAGGACGGCAGCCATCGCTTCGGCGCGTTCGAGTTCAACCCGGCGACGCGCGAGCTGAAGAAGGGCGGCAAGCCCGTGCCCCTCACCACCGGCGAGTACTCGGTGCTCAAGGTGCTGGTCGAGCACCCGCGCCAGCCCCTGTCGCGCGACAAGCTGATGGAGCTGGCGCGCGGCCGCGAGTACGAGGTGTTCGATCGCTCGATCGACGTGCAGATCTCGCGCCTGCGCAAGCTCGTGGAAGACGATCCGGCGCACCCGCGCTACATCCAGACGGTGTGGGGACACGGCTACGTGTTCGTGCCCGGCGGCCAGTAGGCGCCGCGTGACCCTGTTCTGGCGGTCGTTCCTGCTGATCGCCGCGCTGATCGTGGTCTCGGTGCTGGCCTCGTTCCAGATCCAGCGCGTCTACGAGCGCGAGCCGCGCGCGCTCGAGCTCGCGCAGCAGGCGGTGAGCTCGGTCAACCTGACGCGCGCGGCGCTGGTCAATGCCGATCCCTTCCGCCGCCGCGACCTGCTGATCGAGCTGAACGAGCGC
>JAOUGZ010000727.1 GCA_029865405.1 Betaproteobacteria bacterium | reverse complement strand
GCGCGAACGACGGCCCCGAGAGGTAGGCCTCGATGCAGCCGAGGCGATGGCAATAGCACTCGCGCAGCGGCAGATCCTGCGCCGTGGGCAGCGGCAGCGGGTTGTGCCCCCATTCGCCGGCGATGGCGTTGGGCCCGGTCAGCACCTCGCCGCGCACCACCACGCCGCCGCCGACGCCGGTGCCGAGGATCACGCCGAATACGACTTCCGCGCCGGCGGCGGCGCCGTCCACCGCCTCCGACAGCGCGAAGCAGTTGGCGTCGTTCGCCATCCTGACTTCGCGTCCCAGTTCGCGCTCCAGGTCCTGCTTGAAGGGGTGGCCGATGAGGTGCGTGGAGTTGGCGTTCTTCACCAGTCCGGTGACCGGCGAGAGCGCGCCGGGAATGCCGATGCCGAGGGATCCGTCGCCGGCTTCGCGAGCGATCGCTGCCACGGCCGCGAGCGTGGCGTCGTAGCCGGAGGTCGGCGCCGGCACGCGCTTGCGGAACACTTCGCGCCCGCCGGCATCGAGCGCCAGCGCCTCGATCTTGGTGCCGCCGAGGTCGATGCCGATGCGGCGACGCGTGTCGCTCAACCCCCCGCTCCGCTCGAGTCGCACACCGCCGTCCACACGCCGCCGTCCTGCTCGATCTCGCCCGTGAGCCGCGCGCCGAGCTCCACCAGCTCGGCCACCTTTGTCGCCACCGCCTGCCGCGTCGGCCCGGTCACGATGCTGGTCAGGCCCAGCTTCTCGATCCTGCATTCGCTCAGGCGCGCGTCGGGATGCTCGCAGCTCGCCATCCACTTCTCGCCGACGCGCGTGATCGGCGAAACGACGCGCGCGCCTTTCGCCGCCAGCTCGTCGAGCGCCCGCTGCACCACGTCGCGCGCGTAGCCCGAGACGATCATGTGTGGCCCCGCGTCGAAGACGCTCGCCGCGTCCTGCGCGCCCCGCGCCGGCGCCGGCGCCACCCGGCGGTCGAACTGCACTTCGAAGAGCTCGTGCTCGCGCCCGCGCGCGTCGCTGCGCAGGGCGACGACGCGGAACACCGCCGCATGCGCCGGCGAGAGTCGCGCGACCACCTCGCGAAAAGCGCCCGCCGCGAGTACCTGGCCGACGGCGGCATGCGCGGCAACGCGCTGCGCGTCGTTCACGCCTTCGCCCACGATGGTCGTATTCCCGTTCAGGTCCCTGACGACGTGCACGGTGCCGAGGTTCAGGCCCAGGCGCAGCGGCAGGGTGCCGGCGCCCGCCTGCAGGCCGATGACGCTCGCGAGCGCCGCCTCGGCGTTGACGAGAAACGCGACGGCGATGCCGGTCTCGATGTCGTGCACGATGCGCTCCGCCATCGGCACCTGCACCACCTCCTGCGCGACCATGGCCTTGAGCAGGCGCTTGCGCCGCTCCTGCTCGCCGACCGGCAGATGCGCATAGCCCTCGAGCTCGGCGAAGAGCACGCTGCACACCAGCGTACGGCTGGACGATTCGGCCATGGCTGGCTGCTATTCTAGCGACTGCTCGCATGGCTCCAGCATCGATCTCCGCGGACTACGTCATCGTCGGCGCCGGCAGCGCCGGTTGCCTGCTCGCCAACCGCCTGTCGCGCGATCCCGCGGTGAGCGTCCTGCTGCTCGAGGCGGGCGGCCGCGACGACTACTTCTGGATCGACATCCCGGTCGGCTACCTCTACACCATCGCCAATCCGCGCACCGACTGGTGCTACAAGACCGCGCCGGACGAGCATCTCGCCGGCCGCTCCATTCACTATGCGCGCGGGCTGGGCCTGGGCGGCTGCTCGTCGATCAACGCCATGATCCACATGCGCGGCCAGAAGGAGGACTACGACCACTGGGAAGCGCTCGGCAACCGCGGCTGGGGCTGGAGCGAGATGCTGCCCGTGTTCCAGTCGCTCGAGGACTACCAGCACGGCGCGGTCGACACTTACGGCGCGGGCGGCGAGCTGCGCGTCGAGGATCCGCGCGTGCGCTGGGAGATCCTGGATGCCTGGCGCGCGGCGGCGGCCGAATGCGGCATCGCGCCGATCAAGGTGTTCAACACCGGCGACAA
>JAOUGZ010000725.1 GCA_029865405.1 Betaproteobacteria bacterium | reverse complement strand
CGACCAGCGATCGGTACTCGAACGGATAGGCGTAGTCCTCGATCACGCACAACGGCGGCCCGCCGGCGTGCAGCACGCGCACCGCGGGACGGCCCGGCGCGCGCGCGAAAGGCGGCTCGTGGCCGGCGTTGCTGAATTCGAGCATGCCCGTGCGCACATCGAGCAGGCCGGCAAAAGCGGTGATGAACAGCGACTCCGGGTTCTCGCTCGACACTTCGGCGTTGGCGCGCACCATGAGTCCGCCGACGTCATCGACGCGGCGCGCCGCGCTCTTGAGCAGCGTCTTGGAGAGCGCCATGAACAGGCTGGCCGGCAGGCCCTTGCCGGAGACGTCGGCGACGATGAAGAACAGGCGATTCGCGTCCACCATGAAGCAGTCATAGAAATCGCCGCCTACGGTGCGCGCCGGCTCCAGCAACGCGTCGATGGCAAAGCGCCGCTCCCGCGCAAACAGCTCGCGCGGCGCGGGCAACAGGCCCATCTGGATGCGGCGCGCCGACTCGAGCTCACCGCTCACTCGCGCCGCCTGCTCGCGCAGCCGCCGCCGATGCTCGTCCGCCTCGCTGAGCGCCTGCGCCAACACGATGCCGAATACCACGGTCGCGCCGATCGCGGGCCAGGCAACGTCGAGCAGCAAGCCTTCCAGCAGGAATCCTTCGATGCCCAGTGCGCCCAGGAACGCGATCACCACCGCATACATCCCGATCGAGGTGCCGACGCCCAGCGTCGGCACCGTGAATGCGAGCATCAGCGCCGCGACGGCCAGCAATCCGAGCTCCAGCGCATGCAGGGTCGCGGGACGGCGCAGGAAGTCGCCCTCGAATATCTGCTCCAGGATCTGCGCGTGTATCTCTACGCCGGGGATGCGCTCGCCCAGGGCCGTGGTCTGGAAGTCGAGCAGGCCAAGTCCGGTGACCCCGATCAGCACCAGCTTGCCCTCGAGTTCCTGCGCGGTGACGCTGCCGCCCAGCACGTCCGCCGCGGAGACGAAGCGCGCCGGATCGTGCGGTCCGTAGCGGATCCAGAAACGGCCGTCGGCATGCGCCGGGATGGAGATGTCGCCGAGGCGAACGTCGAGCTGGTCGTACCCGCGCCCGATGAGGGCGAGCGGCGCGCCACTTGCCACGCGCAGCATTTCCACGCTCAGCGCCGGCACGACAACGTCGCCAATGCGCGCCGCCGCCAATGCCCGGCGGATGACGTTGCTCTCCGGATCCACACTGAGCAGGCCGCGGCCGGATGCCGCGCCGTCGATGCCGGGCAGGCTCTGCAGGTGCCCTGCAAAGCGCCTGAGCGACATCTGGGAAACGCCTGCAAGGAGCACCGGCGCTGCGGCCGGCGGACGCGAGAAGCGCGGATCCGGGACCTCGAGCCCGGCGATACCCAGCACCACCGGTTGTCCCCGCAGCACTGACGCCAATGCGGCGTCGTTGGATGGCAAGGCGCGCAGCCGCCGCGCGACATCGGCGGACAGCTCGTGCACCTCGCGCGCGACTTCGGCGGGCGAGAAGCGATCGGGCTCCGGAAACAGCAGGTCGACGCCGATCGCGGCCGGTCGCGCGCCGGCGACGCTGGCCAGCAGTTGCGCAACGCGCGTTCGTGGCCAGGGCCACTGGCCGTGGCGCTCCAGGGCGCGCTCGTCGATCGCCACGATTACCGCCGGGGCGCTCTTGCGTACCCTGGGGAAGAGCTTCTGGTAGCCGTCGAACAGCGCGTGGCGCAGCCCAAGCACGAACGGCGCTTCGCCCGCGAGCACCAGCAGCAGCGCGATCACCAGTGCCAGCGGTCCGGCGCGCTTGGCCCAGACGGAACTCACACATCGATCTCCAGGCCGTCGTACGCTGCCGAGATCTTCAGGGGCTGCGTGCCGCGCGTCAGCTCCTCGAAACGCCGCGTCTCGCGCAGCACGCCCTCGATCGTCGCATCGTCATACGAAGGCTCGTGATGGAACAGCACGAGGTGCTTCACGCGCGCCATCTGGCACAGCTCGACGCCGATGATATTGCTGGAGTGCCCCCAGTCCGCCTTGACCGAAATGGCGTCCGCCA
>JAOUGZ010000170.1 GCA_029865405.1 Betaproteobacteria bacterium | reverse complement strand
CCGAGGGCAAGAACCTGACCGTGGCGTTCCAGGACGCGGGCCTTTTTCCGCCGCTGGTCATCCGCATGCTGCGCATCGGCGAAAACACCGGCGCGCTCGACACCGCGCTGCTCAACGTGAGCTATTTCTACAACCGCGAGGTGCGCGAGTCGATCAACAAGGTGCAGGCGATGATCGAGCCGGCGCTCACCGTGGTGCTCGGCGCCATCCTCGGCTGGGTCATGCTGTCGGTACTCGGGCCGGTGTACGACACGATCAGCAAGATGAAGTTCTGACATGAAGCGCCTGGTCTATTTCACCGCCGACGATCACAGCGTGTACGCGTGGTCGCGCGGCCGGCTCACCCTGGAAGCGAAGTTCCCGGGCGACGACCTCGGCGTCACCGCCTTCCGCGAGTACCTGGCGGGGCACCGGGGCGCCCTGTTCTACGCCGTGGCCGATCTTGCCGGCGAGGACTTCCACGAGGAGCTGATCCCGTACCTGCGGGGCGGCGATCGCGAGCTGGTGGTGCAGCGGCGCCTTGCGCAGCGCTATCGCGACACGCGCCTCGCCACGGCGCTGTCGCTGGGGCACGTGCGCGGCGAGCGCCGCAACGAGCGTCTGCTGCTCACTTCTTTTACCAACACCCAGCGGCTCACGCCCTGGCTGGATGCGCTCGCCGAGTCCGAGGCGAAGCTCGCGGGCATGTTCTCGGTGCCCTTGCTCGCGCCGGCGCTTGCGGCGCGCCTGGGTGCGCGCGGCGGGCGCTGTTTCGTGGTCACCGCGAACAGCGCCGGGCTGCGCCAGTGCTACGTCGACGACGGCAAGCTGCGCTTTGCGCGCCTCGAGCGCACGGTCGACATGATGCCCGAAGCGCTGGCGGCGTTCGTGCGCTCGGAAACCGGGCGCCTTGCCCAGTACCTGTCCACGCTGCGTGTGCTGCCGCGCGAGGGCCCGCCCATCCAGGTGATCGTGGTGGCGCCACCCGGCCAGCGCAGCGCGTTCGAGCGCACGCTGGTCTCGGATGCGCGCCTGTCGTTCCTGACCATCGACCAGAGCGAGGCCGTGCGGCGCACCGGCGTGAAGGCCGCACCGGCCGCCACCGGCGCGGAGCAACTCTACCTGCACCTCGCCGTGCGCCGGCCGCCGCGCGAGCAGTTCGCGCGCCGCGAAGACCGGCGCAGCTTCGTCCTGTGGCAGCTGCGCCGCGCGGTGCTCGCCACGGGCGCGCTCGGCCTCGCGGGCTGCGCACTCTACGCCGGCGCGAGCTGGATCGAGGTCCTCGGCGCGCGCGCCGAGGTCGAGCGCGTGCAGGCCGAGACGCAGTCGGCGCAGCAGGAATACCAGCGCATCACCTCCGCGTTTCCCGTCACGCAGACCACCACCGAGAACCTGCGCGCCACCGTGGTGGAGTTCTCCAGCATCGCGCGGCAGACGATTCCGCCGGAAGGCTCACTCGTATACCTGTCCAGGGCGCTCGAGGATTTCCCGCTCATCGAGATCGACGCCTTGCGGTGGCACGTCGAGCGGCCGGGCGAGCGCGGCGCGCGCGCGCCCGCGGCGCCGGCGCCGGCCCGCGGCGCTGCGGCCGCCGATTCCGCGCGCTCGGCAACCGAGATTCTCGAGATTTCCGGCCGCGTCGGCACCGCGCGGCGCTCGGACTACCGCGCCATAACCGCCGAGGTGCAGCGCTTTGCCGACGCGCTGCGCGCCGACCCGGCCTACGTGGTGCTGCGCACGCAATTGCCGTTCGACGTGACCTCGGAAGGCACCCTGTCCGGCGACATCAGCACCGCCACGGACACCGGCGAGGCGCCGCGATTCACCATCGTGCTGGCGCGGAGCATCCGATGAACTTCTCGGCGCGCGAGTTTCGGCAGCTCGCCTTGCCCCTGCTGGGGTGCGTCGCGCTGCTGGCGGCCGGATCGGGGCTCATCACCTGGACCGAGGGCAAACGCGTGGCCGAGGAGCGCGCGCTGACGGCGGCGCGCGCCGAGCGCTCGCAGACCAAAGAACGCCTGATGCGCATCGCCGAGGAGGAAAGGGAGGTCAAGGAGAAGCTCGAGATCTACCAGCGTCTCAAGGCGATCGGCATCCTCGGCGAGGAACAGCGGCTGGAATGGGCCGATGCCATGGCACGCATCCGCACCGAGCGCGAGCTTCCCGACCTGCGCTACCGCGTCGAGCGCCAGCAGGCGCTGAAGACCGTGCCCGGCAAGCCGGCCAACATCGAGTTCTACGCCAGCAGGATGCACGTCGCGCTCGCCCTGCTGCACGAGGGCGACCTGCTGCATTTCCTGGGGGACCTGCGCGCATCGGGCAACGCCTACTACGCCGTGCGCAGATGCACGCTAGCGCGCACCGGCCAGCCCGCGGCGATCACCGGGCTCTCGCCGCGCCTGCGCGCCGAGTGCGAGATCGACCTCATCACCATCCTCGACCGGGCGGCGAAGGCATGAAGCGCGCCGCGGCCGCGCTGGTGCTGTGCGCCGCGCTCGTCCCGCGCGCGGCGCTCGCGCAGGAACTGGGGCGCCTGTTCTTCACGCCGGAGCAGCGCGCCGCGCTCGACGCGCGACGCAAGGCGCGCCTGCCGGACAAGCCGGCGGCGCTCGCGCCGTCGCCGACGACGCGCGTCGACGGCAGCGTGACGCGCTCGAGCGGCCGCTCCACGATCTGGCTGGACGGCTACGCCGTGCCCGACGGCGTCGAGACCGAGGGCCTGCGCGTGCGCCGCAGCGCCGATCCCGGCCGCGTCATCGTGACCATCGGCGAGGAAGGCCGGCGCGTCGACCTGCGCGTTGGCGAGACGCTGGATCGCGCCACCGGCGAGGTGAAGGACGTGATCGGCACGGGCGAGGTGAGGATCGAGCGCCGTGGCGCAGCGCGCCGCTAGCCGCTGCGCCCGGAGCCGCGCCGGACGCCGCCGCCAGCGCGGTGTGGCGCTGCTCGCGTTCCTGGCGATCGCGGTCATGGTGTTCGCCTACGTGCTCACCAGCCGCCTGAATGCGGCCAGCCAGTTCGTCGGCATCGACCGCGACCACAACGCGAAAGTGCTCAGCCAGGCGAAGCAGGCGCTGATCGGGTGGATGGCGATGAACGCGGCGACCGACAACAATCCGGGACGCCTGCCCTGTCCGGAGGCCGTGAATGCCATCGGCACGAATTCGGAAGGCATCTCGGCGCCTTTGATATCGCCCGCAACACCCAACTGCGCCACCGTGGGTCGGCTGCCCTGGCGTACGCTGGGGCTCAACAAGCTCGTCGACGCCGCGTCGGAACCGCTGTGGTATGCGGTATCGCCGGGCTGGGCGCTGCAGATCAGTACCACGCTCCTCAGCATCAACGCGGACAGCCAGGGCGCGATGGTCATCGACGGCCAGGCCGCACCGAACGAAGTCGTCGCCTTGATCATCGCACCGGGACCGGCGATGAACGTGATGGCGGCGGGCGGGTGCACGGCGCGCACGCAGGCGCGCGCGACGCCGGCGCCGGCCATGGATCCCCTGGACTATATCGAGTGCTTCAACGCGGGGACGCCTTCGTTCTCCACCACCGGCCCGGCGACTTCCTTCAATGACCAGGCGGTGCGCATCACCGTGGCGGACCTGATGCCCGCGCTCGAGGCGGCGATCGCGGACCGCGCGCAGCGTGAGATCGCGCCGGCGCTGAGGAACGCCGCCTTTGTCCTCGATTCGAGCTGGCCGCGGCGGTGGGTGACATCCTCCAGCAATCCGCCGATCTATCCCTATGCGGCGCCTTTCGCCGACCCCACCACGTCCAACTACCGGGGGGCTGCCGGCACGTATCAAGGTCTCGCGCCTTTCGCTACGTCCGCGGGCTTCGTCGCCTACGAATCCACGCCAGCCAACGCCGTCGAAACCATGGGAAACGGCACCATTGAGTCGCAAACCTGCAGCTGGGTGACCGCGAACGAGGTGCGCGAGTGCGAGGGGGAATACAAAGAGCCCAGCCCCGATCCGACGCTGCCGATGCGCATCGAAATGACGGCGACGTTCAACAACGTGGCCATGGGATTCCGCGCGCTGGATACCACCCGCCTGCAGGCCTGGGCCCGTGACAATAACGCCGCACTGCCATGGAATCCGCTGGCGGTTTCGTACCGCGCAGAAATGAATGACGGGCTCACTGCGGGCAGGCCGCACGGGTCGGTCACCGTCCGCTTCTGGGCGGACCTGCCCAATGTCGACGTCATGTCCTGGGGCTCAAGAGCGCACTTTCGGATTCGGATCGAGCGCGCGCTCATCGCCGACCACTGCCTGCTCCAAGCGAGCGCCGGCACCTGCGCCGGATTCGACACCAGCTGGTTCGCGCGCAATCAGTGGCAGCGCAATTTCTACTATGCCGTGGCGCAGAACAACACGGCGAACGTCCTGCCGGCCGTGGGCGGCTGCAATTCGAGCAATTGCCTGAGATTCAATGATTCCGCGACCCGCAACATCCGCCTGCTGCTCGTGCTCGCCGGCCGCAGGCTCGACACCCAGGCCCGCCCCAGCGCGTCGCTGGCAAACTACCTCGAATTCCAGAACGCGGACCTTGGCACGATGTACGAGCAGCGTCCGATGCGCATGAGCAAGGTCTCCATGTCGCCCCTGGCCGATCCGTTCTTTGCGCCCTGGAACGACCGCGTCATCCTTGTGGACTGGGACCCGGGATCTCCGCCCAACGCCGCGCAGGTCGTCAGCATGACGCCCCTGCGCGTCGTTGTCGCGCTGCCCTGATGGCCTGGCGCCGTTCCCGCGGCTTTACGCTCACCGAGCTCGCGGTCGTGTTCACCGTCATCAGCCTGCTGCTGGCGGCGGCGATGTACACGCTGTCGGCGCAGACCGAGCAGCGGAACATCGACGATACGCGGCGCCGGTTGGAGGCAGCGCGCGAGCTTCTGCTGGCGTTCGCCGTCGTCAACGGCCGCCTGCCCTGTCCAGCGAGCACCACGACGGGCGCGACGGCCGGATTCGAGGCGCCGCCCGGGGGCGGCACGTGCACCGGGCCCGGCCCCTATGGCGGCTGGCTGCCGGCGCGGTCGATCGGCTTCCAGGTTACCGACGCGGCCGGGAACGCCGTAGACACCTGGGGAAATGCCATCCGCTACGCCGTATCGGGGACCGCCCCGACTTGCGTGACCGCGCCGGTGACCCCGCACTTCACCAGCGCAGCCAACCTGCGCACCAATGGCATCAGCTGCCAGCCGAACGATCTCGTCGTCTGCCGGTCCGCGACCGGCATCACGGCGACGGCCTGCAATACCGCGGTCCCGGTGACCAACCAGAACACGCTGGTCGCCATCGTATTTTCAATCGGCAAGAACGGCGCCACCGGCGCGGCCGGCATCGACGAAGCCGCCAACGTGAACGGCGACCGGGTGTTCGTATGGCACACGCCCACGCCGGTCGGCGCAGCCAACGGCGCCTTCGACGACCAGATGACCTGGATCACCGCCGGGGAGCTCTACGGCAAGCTGATCGCCGCGGGCCTGCTGCCCTAGGCTTGCGCGCGCCGCAGCGCGAAGCACACCTCGCCGTCGCGGTTCGTTTCCAGCCGCAGCGCATAGCCCGCCGCCTCCGCCTGGCGCGCGGCCTGGTACAGGCCGATACCCAGCCCGCTTTCGGACTGCACCGGCGCGCGCAGCAGCGAGCCCGCGAGCGGCGCCGGCACCGCAGTCCCGGTGTCGCAGACCAGCAGCCCTGCGCCGCCGCCCTCGGGCAGCGCCGCGCGCACGCGCACCCCGGGTTGCGCCGCGCGCTTGGCGAGCGCGTTCTGCAGCAGGTTGTCCGCAACACTGTCGAACAGCGCCCGCGGAATCTCCGCCTGGCCGCGCGCGCCGGTGTCGGCGAACTCGACGCCGCGGTCGCGGTACTGGCGCGCCAGGGCCTCCCACCAGTCGCCGACCCGCACGCGGCTGTCCTGCTCCGGCATGGGCCGCTGCAGCTTGTCGAGCGTCGCCGCCAGGCGCTGCGTGATGGCCGGCAGCTGGCGGCGCACCAGGGCCAGCGCTTCCGGCGAATCGCCGCCCTCGGCGGCCGCCACCGAGCACAGCACGTTGAGCGACTGCAGCAGGTTCTTCACGTCGTGCGTGACGCGCGCGCCTGTCTCGTGCACCGCCTGCATGTAGCTCGCTTCGCGCAGCGCCCGCTCGCGCAGCTTGGCGAGGTAGAACTCGCCCAGCAGCTGCCCGAGCAGCCGCAGGTGGCCGTGCAGCGCCGGGCTGGTGCGGTAGCGCGAATAGATGGTGAGCGTAATCTCGCGATTGTCGAACTCGACGGGGTACGCCGTGCGCC
>JAOUGZ010000726.1 GCA_029865405.1 Betaproteobacteria bacterium | reverse complement strand
GCACGCCGGTGGTCGCGTTCCACCACCACTGCTGCCAGAGGAGGAACCCCTGCGAAATGGCATTGAACGGCCATTGCCGCCAGGCCTCGCCCGCGAACCGCCTGTCCTGCGGCAGCGGCTCGATGCAGTCGGGGCAGTCGCCGCCCTGCGCGGCGCGGCCAAGGTAGTTCACGTAGCGCAGCCACTTGCGCCCGGCCTTGCGCGCGAGCTCGGCGTGCTTGCCCGGCGCGGCCGCGAGGTGCATCGCCCAGTCGCTGAACGCAAGCGCGAGCGCGGCGGGCGACAGGCCGCCGGTGGCGCGCGCCGCGTAGGCGTGCGCCATGCGGTCCGACTCCAGCGCCATCAGCGCAGGCGCGTCGAAACCCTCGTCACGTTTCACATCCTTCAACTTACATGACGGGGCACGCGGCCCATTGATCCACGTCAACGGCGAACTGCACGACGCGCGCGCCTAGCTTGCGAATTCGTGGGCGAGCCGGCGGATGCGCCCGCGCCAGTAAGGCTTTGCCCCGCCCGGCAGCCACCAGGCGACCTCGCCTTCGAGCGGCACGCGCATGCCATCGCGCTCGGCGTAGTTCCACCAGCGCCCCTCCCAGGGCGTCGGCACCACCTTTCCCTGCACGGTCCGCCCGCGCGCATCGGCGCCGACCGTGGTGATCAGCCCCGACGGCTCGAAGCGAAAGAGCAGCGTCGCCGAATTGCCGCCGTCCGCGAGTGTCGCGCGCGCCGAATTGTCGTCCACGGCGTCCCAGCGCACGCCCTGGCTCGGCAGCAGCGCCGTTGGATACCACGGCGCCTCGGCGAGGTAGCGCATCAGCTCGCCCTGCGCCATCTCCGGCGTGCCGCGCAGGTCAGCGAGCGTCGCGAGGCCCAGCAAAGTCGCATGCAGGATGCCTTCTCCGGCGACGTACGCGTCGTGCACGCGCACCGGCAGTCCCGGCAGCATGGCAATGCGCCCGTCCCAGTCGAATCCCGAGCGCCGCGTGACCACGAACTGCGACGAGGTGAATGATTTCCAGCGCTCGCCCGCCTCGCCCACGTTGAAGGTGCCCGCGTGCTCGATGTGCACTGCGGCCACCATCGGCTGGCCGTCCTTCAGCACGGCGCGGAAGTAGCGCTGCACCGGTGGCGGCAGGCCCTCGAGCTCGCGCGCGTCGAACCGCGCGGGGCGCACGGGCTGGCGCGCGGCCGCGAGGCGCTCGCGCAGTTCGTGCGTGCCCGCGTCCCAGCGCCACCCGCCGTACAGGTTGGCGAGCGCGAGCACGAGGGCGACGAGCGCCAGCGCGCCCGCGAGGAGCTTGAGCAGGATCATGGCGACGGCATGCGCCGCAGCGTCACGTAGTACAGCACCGGGATCACCACCAAGGTCAGCACGGTGGAGACAAGTATCCCGAAAATCAGCGAGATGGCGAGGCCGTTGAAGATCGGGTCGTCGAGGATGAACATCGCCCCGAGCATGGCGGCGAGGCCGGTGAGCGCAATGGGCTTGGCGCGGGCGGCCGCCGACTGGATCACCGCCTCCTCGAGCGGCATGCCCTCGGCGAGCTTCAGGTTGACGAAGTCCACCAGCAGGATCGAGTTGCGCACGATGATGCCGGCGAGCGCGATCATGCCGATCATCGAGGTGGCGGTGAAATTCGCGCCGAGCAGCGCGTGTCCCGGCATCACGCCGATCACGGTGAGCGGGATCGGCGCCATGATGACCAGCGGCGTGAGATACGAGCGGAACTGCGCCACCACCAGCAGGTAGATGAGGATCAGGCCCACGCCGTAGGCGAGGCCCATGTCGCGGAACGTCTCGTAGGTCACCTGCCACTCGCCGTCCCACTTCAGCGCGTAGCCGCGGTAGGGGTCGGAGGGCTGGGAGATGAAGTACTCGTCGACGTCGGGCAGCTTGCTGCGCGCCGCGAACATGCCGTAGAGCGGGCTGTCCACCGGGCCCGCCTGGTCGGCGACCACGTACACCACCGGCAGAAGGTCCTTGTGGTAGATCGGCCGGTCGCGCGCGTCGCGGATCGGCGTGACGAGCTCCGAGAGCGGCACCAGCG
>JAOUGZ010000169.1 GCA_029865405.1 Betaproteobacteria bacterium | reverse complement strand
GCCGGTAAAGAGCCTGATCGAGCACGCGATGGCGCTTGACGCGTCGGAGTCGCTGCACCTGTACTGGATCGCCGCCGGCGCCGGCGGGCACTACCTGGACAACCTGTGCCGCTCCTGGAACGACGCGCTGGACAATTTCCGCTACGTGCCGCTCGAGGCGGCCGGCGGCGGCGTCGACGAAGGCCTGCTGCGGCCTTTGCTGCAGGATCATCCGCGGCTCGCCGAGTGCGACGTCTATGTGGCGGGACCGGCGCACGCCGCGCACGCGGCCGAGTTCGCGCTGCTCGAGCGCGGCCTGCCGCGCGCGCAGCTGCGGCTGGGCACCCTCGAGGGCTGAGCCGCGATGTCGGACCGTGCCCGCCGGCAAGCCGAACTCCTCGCCCAGGCCGGGCGCACGCTCGCGGGTGGCGGCCTGGGCCTATTCGTGCTGCCGGCGGAGCTCAACCTCGTGGTCGAGCGCGGCCAGGGCAGCCGCGTGTGGGATGTCGCGGGGCGCGAATACATCGACTACCACCTGGGCTCGGGGCCGGCGCTGCTCGGACACGGCCATCCGGCGATCAGCGCGGCGATCGCCGCGCGCCTGGACAAGGGCACGACCTACTTCTTTCTCAACGAGCCCGAGATCGAGCTGGCGCAGCGCCTGATCGACGCGGTTGCCTGCGGCGAGCGGGTGCACTACGCCGGGTCGGGCACCGAGGCCACCTTCTACGCGCTGCGCATCGCACGCGCCCACACCGGCCGCGACAAGATACTCAAGTTCGAGGGCGCCTGGCACGGCATGCACGACTACGGCCTCTGGGGCACGGTGCCGAGCACGCCGTCGGACTATCCGCGCGCGCGCCCCGACTCGGTGGGCGTGCCGCGCCAGGCGGGCGAAACCGTGCTGGTTGCGCCCTTCAACGACGCCGAGCGCGCGGTGGCGCTGATCGAGGCGCACGCCCGCGAGCTTGCCGCGGTGATCGTCGAGCCCCTGCAGCGGGTGCTGCTGCCCGAGCCGGGCTTTCTCGAGGCGCTGCGCGCGGTCACGCAGCGGCACGGCATCGTGCTGGTGTTCGACGAGATCGTCACCGGCTTTCGCATCGCCTGGGGCGGCGCGCAGGAGCGCTACGGCGTCGTGCCCGACCTCGCCTGCTACGGCAAGGCGGTGAGCGGCGGATTGCCGATGGCGATGATCGTCGGGCGCGCGGAAGTCCTCGCCGTGCTCGATGCGCGCAGCCGGCCGCGCGAGCAGGTCGTCTGGGCGACGCATACGCTGAACGGCAATCCGATTTGTGCGGCGGCGGGCTGCGCGGCGCTCGACGTGCTCGCGCAGCCCGGCGTCTACGACCACCTGCACCGCCTCGGCGAGCGCCTGCGCGCCGGCATCGTCGAGTCGGGCGCGCGCCACGGCTTCGCGGTGCAGGCACCGGGCGAGGACGCGGTGTTCGGCGTGCGCTTCACCGGGCGGCGGCCGCTGCGCAACTGGATGGATCTCACCACCGCCGACAAGGACCTGGGCTGGCGCTGGGCGATGGAGCTGCTCAAGCGCGGGCTGCTGGTCAATCCGAACGAGAAGTTCTACCTCTCCATCGCGCACTCCGAGGCCGACATCGAGCACACGCTCGGCGTGGTCGAGGAGGCCTTCGCCGCGCTGCGTCGCGCTGCGAGCGCGTGATCAGAGCGCGGCGTGAGCGCGCTCGCTGACAGGGAGCTTCTCGGCAACCTCAGCCATGGCCCGTTCTCGGGCCGCGTGCCGCCGCCTATTGGATCGATGTCAACCCGCCGCGCGCCGCTTGCGGCCCAGCCCGTGCTCGACCGCGGCCACCGCGGCCTCGACGCGCGAGCGCATGCCGAGCTTGCGCAGGATCGACTTCACGTGCAGCTTGACGGTGCCGTCGGTGATGTCCAGCGCGCGGCCGATCATCTTGTTGCTCGAGCCGTCGGCGATGCACTCGAGGATCTCCAGCTCGCGCGGCGTGAGCTCGGCGAAGGGCGCCGCCGGGCGCGGCGCCGGCGGCGCTGCGCCGTCCCTGCCGCGCACCAGGCCGGCCAGCGACCCGACCAGCTCCTGCGCCACCACGTTGTCCCCCTGCGCCGCCGCCTCGAGCGCCGGCACCAGCTCCTCGGGCTCCATGTCCTTCAGGAGGTAGCCGCGCGCGCCGGCGCGCAGCGCCGCGCCCAGGTCGGCATCGTCGCGGCTCATGGTGAGCATCACCACCGGCGCGCGCACGCCGGCCGCGCGCAGCGCGCGCAGGGTCTCGATGCCGCTCATGCCCGGCATCTTGACGTCGAGCAGGATCAGGTCGGCGGGCAGCTCGCGCGCGCGGCGCACGCCTTCCTCGCCCGAGCCGACCGAGGCCACCACCTGCACGCCGCGGCTCTGCAGCAGCTCCTCGATGCCCTTGCGCACCAGCGCGTGGTCGTCGATCAGCAGGACGCGCATATCAGCGCGGCGGCGCGTTGAACATCAGCACGATGCGCGTGCCCTCGCCGGGCTCGCTCTCGATCACCATCTGGCCCGGCAGGCGCGCGGTGCGCTCGCGCATGATGGCGAGGCCCGCGTGCTCGCCGGGCGCCGCGTCGTCCGCCCCCGCCATGCCCAGGCCGTCGTCCTCGATCAGCACCGTGTACAGGTCGTCCTGGCTGTTGAGCAGGATGCGCACGTTCTGCGCGCCGCTGTGCTTGCGGATGTTGGTGAGCGCTTCCTGGATGATGTAGAAGACCTGGATCTCCTGGGCCGGCGCGAGGTCGAGCACCGGGCACTCGTTCTGGAAGAACACGGCGATGCCGGTGTCGCGGCGAAAGCGCTCGACCAGCGCGGCCAGGGTCTGCGCGAGACCCCCCTCGCCGATGCGCAGCCGGTAGTTCGTGAGCAGCTCGCGCACGTCCTCGTTCGCCTGCTCGATCGCCCGGCGCAGGCGCCGCTCCTCGAACTGGGCGCCGCTGAACTCCTTGCGCGCGAGGTGCTCGCCCAGGAGCTTCAGGCGCAGGCGCATGCCGATCAGCGACTGCGCGAGCGAATCGTGCAGCTCGTTGCCGATGATGGCGCGCTCCTCCATGATCGCCACGCGGCGCGCCTCGCTCTCGAGGCGCGCCTTCTCGATGGCGAGGCCGAGGTGGCGCCCGACGCTGATCAGCAGCTCGGGCATGTCCTCGCCCATGGCGGCGAGCGGCCGGTCGAGAAACAGGTTGTACACGCCGACGATGCGGTCCTGGTACTGCGCCGGGACCGCCACGAACTCCACGCAATCGCGCTCGAGCATCGGCCGGCCGATGAGCGCCGCGCACGGCGCGGTGCCGCGCTGCACGTGCAGGCGGCCGTCGGCGACGGCGCGGTTGCACGGGCAGCCGCCGGCGGCCATCAGCGCGTCGCGCTCGGCCACCTCCGCCGCGAGGCCGCGGCTCGCCATGAGCCGCGTGCCGCCGTCGCCCGTGGCCAGGCGCACGCTCGCCGCGCGTGCGTCCACCAGCTCGATGAAGGTGTCGAGAAAGCCGGCCAGAACCTCGTCGAGGCTGCCGGGCTGGCTGAGGCTGGTGGCGATCGCGTACAGGACGTCGAGCGACTGGGTTTTGCGCGCCAGGCGCACCGCCTGCGACTGCGCTTGCTTCGGCAACGAGGGCTCCGACATCGAAATTCAGACTAACCCCGCGCTGCGGCGGCGTCCAGCGGGGCGCCCTGGATCCCCCTGCGTCGTCTGCCAAGTGATGACCAACGGGTTGCTGAAGCCGCAGAACTACGTCGATCCGACGCCGCGCGGCCCGTTCCCTTGCGGGGCAAGCGCGCGGATCGCGTCTACCTCAATGCCGTGGAGGCATTCGCCCCGCTCGCGGCGCTGGTGATCGTCGCGCACCTGAGCGGCAAGCTGAACGAGATGACCGCCTTCTGGGCGGCGGGCGCTCCAGGGGCGAAAGGCAGTGCTCCGGCGGCAGGATCGATCAAGGTAGTGCTCCGAGTTCTCGATTCAGGCGGGCTTCATCCAGACGCGGTTGTCGTGGAACGCCGCGCCGCCCACCGGTCCGATCGGATCCGCGCCGGTCAGCGCGTTTATGCCGATGCCTTCCTCGAAGGCCGCGTTCGGCCAGATGCCTTCGACAACGATCACGCCTTCGCGCAGGCCGTCGAACAGCCTGGCATGCACGATCACCGTGCCGCGCGTGTTGCCGAGGCGCACGCGCGCCCCGTCGGTCACGCCCGCGCGCGCCGCGTCGGACGGATGCACGAGCGCGGTCGGCCGGCCCTCGCGCTCTTGCGACGACCGAGTCTCGGTGAAGCTGGAATTGAGGAAGTTGCGCGCCGGCGAGGTGGCGAGGCGAAACGGCATCGCTTCGGTCGATTCCTCGATCACCGCGTGGTGGTCGGGCAGCGCCGGGAGCGCGCCGGCCGGGCCGAAGCCGTGCGGCTTGATCCCCGCCCAGTCGGCCTTGAAGCGGAACTTGCCGTCCGGCCAGGCGAAGCCCTTCAGGTAGTGCGCGGCCTCGAACTCCGGCTGCACATCGAACCACTTCTCGCGCTCCAGCTCGGCGAGGCCGCGCCAGCCCGAGTTCACCAGGGTCCAGTCGATGAGCTCGCGCACGCTCATGTCGAAGCCCGGGTGCTTCGCGCCGAGGCGCCTGGCCAGCGCACAGATCACCTCGTGGTTCGAGCGGCAGCCCTCCGGCGCGTCGACCACCTTCGGCCCGAGCATGATGTGCTGGTGCCCGCCGCCCTGGTACAGGTCGTCGTGCTCGGTGAACATGGTGGCCGGCAGCACGACATCGGCGAGCTTCGCGGTCTCGGTCATGAACTGCTCGTGAACGCAGACGAACAGATCGGGTCGCGCGAAGCCGCGACGCACCACGTTCAGGTCCGGCGCCACCATCATCGGGTTGGTGTTCTGGATGAAGAGCGCGTCCACGGGCGGGCCGCCCTTCAGCGCGCCGGCATCGCCGGTCAGCACCGCGCCGATGCGCGACTGGTCGAGCACGCGGATCTTCGGATCGAGGGCGTCCAGCGCCTCGATCATGGTCTTGTTCCAGTGGTAGATCGCGCCGTTGTTGTGGAACGCGCCGCCGCCCTCGTGGCGCCAGGCGCCGGTCACGGCGGCGATGCACAGCGCGGCGTGCATGTTGGCCGCGCCGTTGCGGTTGCGCGAGAAACCGTAGCCGAGGCGGAAGTAGGTCTTCGGCGTGCGGCCGACCAGCCGCGCGAAGGCCTCGATCTCCGCCACCGGCACGCCGGTGATGCGGGAGGCCCACTCCGGCGTCTTCGCCACCAGGTGCGCTTCCAGTTCGCGCGGCGCGTCGGTGAAGCGTTCGAGGTAGTCGCGGTCGGCCATGCCCTCGCGGAACAGTACGTGCATCACCGCGCAGGCGAAGGCGCCGTCGGTGCCCGGACGCAGGATGATCGCCATGTCCGCCGCCTCGCTGGTCGCGTTGCGGTAGACGTCGACGTGCACGATCTTCGCGCCGCGTTCCTTCCTTGCGCGCACCGCGTGGGTCATGACGTTGACCTGCGTGTGCACCGGATTCGTGCCCCAGATCACCACGCAGTCGGACTTCGCCATCTCGCGCGGGTCGGCGCCGGCGAGTTTGCCCGTCCCGGCGATGAACCCGTTCCAGGCCGGCGTCACGCAGATCGTGCTGTACTGGCCGGAGTAGCGCTTCACGTTGCGCAGGCGGTGGATGCCGTCGCGCATCACCAGGCCCATGGTGCCGGCGTAGTAGTACGGCCAGACAGCCTCCGGGCCGTGGCGGCGCTCGGCGGCGAGCAGCCCTTCGGCGGTGATGTCGAGCGCGTCGTCCCAGGACACCGGCTCGAAGCTCGCGGAACCCTTCGGCCCCGTGCGCCGCAGGGGCTGGCGCAGCCGGTCCGGGTGATTGGCGCGCTCGGCGTAGCGCGCGACCTTGGCGCACACCACGCCGGCGGTGTAGCTGTTGTCCCCGGCGCCGCGCACGCGGCCGATGGTGCGCGCGTCGATGCGCTCGACTTCGAGCGCGCAGGTCGACGGGCAGTCGTGCGGGCAGACCGAATAGCGGACTTCGGGCGGCGCGGCGGGTGCGTTCAACGTGGACGGAATCCTACGCCAACACCGGCGCGTGATCGACGTTGCCATCGCCGGCTGAGGAGTCGGCGCGCTGCTCGCCCTCCGGGCTCGCCGGTGGCTTTGCCGATGGCGTCGGTGTTCGCGCTGGTCCGGGCGGCAAGCGCTCCCGTCATGGGTTTCTCCGCTTTGAGGATAAAGCAGCCGCCCCGATCGCTGCCAGCGCCGCGACTGCGCCGTACGCGAGCGCGTAGCTGTCACTGACCGTGACCACCAC
>JAOUGZ010000168.1 GCA_029865405.1 Betaproteobacteria bacterium | reverse complement strand
TCCGGCGATCTCCATGCAGCGCGCCGCGACCAGACGCGCGGCGTCGGGCTTGCCCAGGCCGCGCGCGCGGCGCGCCATCTCCAGCAGGCGCGGCCGGTCGAGCGTACGCAGCGTGTCGGCGAGCCCCTGCGGCGTGAGCGCGGCCTGCGGCAGGAGCAGCGCTGCGCCCTGGTCCGAAAGGAAGCGCGCGTTGGCGCTCTGGTGGTCGTCGACAGCGTGCGGAAACGGCACCAGCACGCTCGCCACGCCGCCGGCCGATAGCTCCGCGACGGTGATCGCGCCAGCGCGGCAGATGACGAGGTCTGCTTCGGCGTAACGGCGGGCCATGTCGTCGATGAACGCGACCAGCTCGCCTTCGACGCCGGCGGCGCGATAGCTCGCGCGCAGGGCCTCGAGATTTCTTTCCCCGGACTGGTGCACCACCTGGGGCCGCGGCTCGAGGAGCGCCAGCGCCCTGGGCACGCATTCGTTCAGCGCCTGCGCGCCGAGGCTGCCGCCGACCACCAGCAGCTTCAGCGACCCGCTGCGCCCGGCGTAGCGTTCCTCGGGCGCCGCCATGCCGGCGATTTCGCGTCGCACCGGGTTGCCGGTCCACTCGGCGCCTTTCAGTGCGTCGGGAAACGCCGTCATCGCCCTGTCGGCGAGGCGCGCGAGCACGCGATTGGTGAGGCCGGCGATCGCGTTCTGCTCGTGCACCGCGAGCGGGCGCGCAAGGAGCGACGCCATCATGCCGCCGGGAAAGGCCACGTAGCCACCCATGCCGAGCACCACGTCGGGGCGCAGGCGAAAGATCGCGCGCGCCGCCTGGGCGAAGCCGATGAGCAGGTTCACGGGCAGCAGCAGGGCGGCGAGCGGGCCTTTGCCGCGCAGCGCCACCGCGCGCACGAAAGCCATGCGGTAGCCGCGCCCCGGCACGAGCCGCGCCTCCATGCCGGTGCGTGCGCCCATCCACACCACGTCCCAGCCTGCCGCGCGCATTTCGTCGGCGACCGCGAGCCCCGGGAACACGTGCCCGCCGGTGCCGCCCGCCATGATGAGCGCGGTCCTCATGCGTGCCGGCCCCGCGCCAGCTGCCGGTTTTCCCAGTCGATTCGCAACAGCAGCGCCAGCGCCACGCTGTTGGCGAGCAGGCCCGTGCCGCCGAAGCTCATCAGCGGCAGCGTCAGGCCCTTGGTCGGCAGGAGCCCCATGTTCACGCCCATGTTGATGAGCGCCTGGAAGCCGATCCAGACGCCGATGCCCTGCGCGGTAAGCGAGGCGAAGTGCCGCTCGCGCAGCGCCGCCTGCCGGCCGATGGCGAAGGCGCGCATCACCACCCATACGAACAGCGCGATCACCGCCGCCACGCCGAGAAAGCCGAGCTCCTCGGCGATTACCGCCAGGAGGAAGTCGGTGTGCGCTTCGGGCAGGTAGAACAGCTTCTCCACGCTCGCCCCCAGGCCCACGCCCAGGAACTCGCCGCGCCCGAAGGCGATCAGCGCGTGCGACAGCTGGTAGCCGCGACCATAGGGATCGGTCCAGGGGTCCATGAAGCCGAAGATGCGCTGCATGCGGTATTCGGAGGTAAGCACGAGCAGCGCGAAGCCCAGCGCGAGCATCGCCACCAGTGCGGTGAAGTGCCGGCCGTTCATGCCGCCGAGAAAGAGGATGCCGAAGGCGGTGACGGCGATCACCACCAGCGCGCCGAAGTCGGGCTCGCGCAGCAGCAGCCACGAGACGAACATCATCACGCCGAGCATCGGCAGCAGCCCGCGGCGAAAGCTCTTGAGCACCGCGTGCTTGCGCACCGTGTAGTCGGCGGCATAGAGCACGGCGGCCAGCTTCACGAGCTCCGAGGGCTGCACGGTGATCGCGCCCAGGTCGAGCCAGCGGCGTGCGCCGTTCACTTCGCGCCCGATGCCGGGCACCAGCACCAGCACGAGGAGCGCGAGACAGGCGAGAAAAGCGAACGGCGAGCACTTCTGCCAGAAGCGCACCGGCACGAGGAACACCACGATCGCCGCGATGAGCGCGGCGCCGAGGAACACCGTGTGGCGCATCAGGTAGTAGGCCGGGTTGGCGCCGGTATAGCGGCTCGCCTCCGCGGTGGCGATCGAGGCCGAATACACCATGACCAGGCCGATCGCCATCAGCAGCAGCGCCGCCCAGGCGAGCGAGCGGTCGTACTCGGGGGCGGCGGCGTCCTTGGCGAAGACGTAGGTCGCGCTCATCTCATTCCCCGAGCGCGGCGACGGCAGCGGCGAACGCTTCCCCGCGCTGCCGGTAGTCGCGGAACATGTCGAAGCTCGCGCAGGCCGGCGAGAGCAGCACTGCGTCGCCCTCCCGCGCCAGCGCGGCCGCGCGCGTCACCGCCGCTTCGAGCGTGGCGCAGCGCTCGAGCGCCACGCCGGTCGGGCCGAGCGCGCGCTCGATGAGCGGCGCGTCGCGCCCGATGAGCAGCACCGCGCGCGCGTGCCCCGCCACCGCGGGCGCAAGCGGCGAGAAGTCCTGGCCCTTGCCATCGCCGCCGGCGATGAGGAGCGCCGGCCGGCCCAGGCCGCGCAGCGCGGCGACCGTGGCGCCGACGTTGGTGCCCTTGGAATCGTCGTACCAGGCCACGCCGTGCCGCAGGCGCACGCGTTCCAGGCGGTGCGGCAGGCCGCGGAATGTCGCCAGGCCCGCGGCGAGCGACTCGTGCGGGGCGCCGAGCGCACGCGCAAGCGCGCAGGCGGCAAGCGCATTGGCGACGTTGTGCGCGCCGTGGATGTGCAGGTGCGCGGCGCCGACAAGCGCGCGCGAGCCCTCGTGCAGCACGCCGTCGACGACGCCGAAATCCTCTTCCGAGGGCGGCGTGTCGAGACCGAAGGTGACGCGCCGGCGGCTCGGCAGCCCCATGCCGAGCGAACGCGGGTCGTCGCGGTTCAGAACCTGCACGCCCCGGCCCATGAAGATGCGCGCCTTCGCTGCCGCGTACGCCTCGATGCCGGCGTAGCGGTCGAGATGATCCTCGCTCACGTTGAGCAGCGCCGCGACCTGCGGCTCGAGCGACCAGGTGGTTTCGAGCTGATAGCTGGACAGCTCGAGCACCCAGGCCGCGGGGGGCGTGGCGCGCTCGGCGAGCGCCTGCAGCACGGGCGGGCCGATGTTGCCGGCGACTTCGACATCGAGCCCGGCGGTGCGCAGCAGGTGCCCAGCGAGCGCCGTCACGGTGGTCTTGCCGTTGGTGCCGGTGACGGCGAGCACGCGCGATGCACCGCGCGCGCGCACGTGCCAGGCAAACAGCTCGACGTCGCCCAGGACGGGCACGCCGCGGCCGATGGCGGCGCCCACCACATCCTCCTGCAGAGACAGGCCCGGGCTGATGCAGAGCAGGTCGACGCCCTCGAGCAGCGCCGGGCTGAAGGCGCCGATGCGCAGCTCGCCGGCAAAGTCCGCCGCGCGCGGCGGCGCCGCGCGCGTGTCGGCGACGCGCGCCTGGCCGCCCTGACGCTCGACCCAGCGCGCCACGGAGAGCCCGGTGTCGCCGAGACCGAGGACGAGCACCCGCCGGCCGGCGAGCGCCATCGGCTCGGGCCGAGGCAGCAGCTGGAAGGCGGGTTCGCGCATCGACATGGTTACCGCAGCTTCAGCGTCGACAGGCCGAACAGCACCAGCATCATGGTGATGATCCAGAAGCGCACCACCACCTGCGATTCCTTCCACCCTTCGAGCTCGTAGTGGTGGTGCAGCGGCGCCATGCGGAAAATGCGCCGCCCGCCGGTGGCCTTGAAGTAGATCACCTGCAGCATGACCGAGAGCGTCTCGACCACGAATACGCCGCCCATGATGAAGAGCACGATTTCCTGGCGCACGATCACCGCCATCGTGCCGAGCGCGGCGCCGAGCGCGAGCGCGCCGACGTCGCCCATGAAGACTTCCGCCGGATAGGCGTTGAACCAGAGAAAGCCCAGGCCCGCGCCGGCGAGCGCGCCGCAGAACACCGTCAGCTCGCTGGCGCCGGCGATGTACGGCAGGCCGAGGTACTTGCTGAACACGCTGTGCCCGGCGACGTAGGCGAAGATGCCGAGCGCGCTGCCGATCATCACCGTGGGCATGATGGCGAGGCCGTCCAGGCCGTCGGTCAGGTTGACGGCATTGGAGGTGCCGACGATGACGAAGTAGGTGAGGATGATGAAGCCGATGGGACCGAGCGGATAGGCGACGAACTTGAAGAACGGCACGATGAGCTCGTTCAGCGCCGGGTTGCCCTGCGCGATGCTGGCGAGGTAGGCGGCTGCACCGAGTGCGATGGTTGACTGCCAGAACAGCTTGGCGCGCGCCGACAGCCCCTTGGGATTGCGATGCACCACCTTGCGGTAGTCGTCGACCCAGCCGATGGCGCCGAAACCCAGCGTCACCAGCAGCACCACCCACAGGTAGCGGTTCTGCAGGTCGCCCCACAGCAGCGTGGTGATGCCGATCGAGAGCAGGATCAGCGCGCCACCCATGGTCGGCGTGCCCGCCTTGGTGAGGTGGGTCTTCGGCCCGTCGTCGCGCACCGACTGGCCGATCTTGTAGGCGGTGAGCTTGCGGATCACGTAGGGGCCGAGGATCAGCGAGATGGCGAGCGCCGTGAGGCAGGCGAGCACCGCGCGCAGCGTGATGTAGTTGAAGACGTTGAACAGGCGCACGTCGCGCGCCAGCCATTGCGCGAATTCGAGCAGCATCAGTGCCCTCCCCCGGCTTCGCCGGTCAATGCCGCCACCACGCGCTCCATGCGCATGAAGCGCGACCCCTTCACCAGCACCGTGCCGGCAGCCGGCAGCGCCGACTGCAGGTGCTCAGGAGAGGCGAAATGCCGCGCGCCCTGGCCGAACGCCGCCACCGCCTCGCGGCTCGCTTCGCCCAGGGCGTAGAGCGCGCCGATGCCGCGCTCGCGCGCGTAGGCGCCGACTTCGCGATGGAACTGCGGCCCCTGCTCGCCCACCTCGCCCATGTCGCCGAGCACCAGCACCGTGGGCCCGGGACAGGCGGCGAGCACGTCGATCGCCGCGCGCACCGAGTCCGGGTTGGCGTTGTAGCTGTCGTCGATGAGGGTGGCGCCGCCCTGCGTACGCTTGGCCTGCATGCGCCCCGCGTAGGGCCTGAAGGCCGCCAGGCCCCGGCCGATCGTCGCCACCGGGATGCCGGCCGCATGCGCGCAGGCCGCGGCGGCGAGCGCGTTGTGCACGTTGTGCGCGCCGGCGATGGCGAGCTGCGCGCGCGCCTCGCCGTCGGGGGCGCGCACCACGATCTCGCTCGCCAGCCTGCGCAGCGCGTAGCCGCCGCTGACGGCGGCCCGGCGCGCCAGGCCGAACTCGACGACGCGCCGCGCGCCGGCGGCCGCGGCGAAAATGCCGCGACAGGCGTCGTCGGCGTTCACCACCGCGATGCCATCCGCCGGCAGCGCGCGGTAGACCTGCGAGTTCTCCTCGGCGCTCGCCTCGACGCTGCCCATGAATTCCATGTGCTCGCGCTGCGCGTTGGTGACCAGGCCGATCGTCGGCTGCGCGATCGCCGCCAGCCCCGCGATCTCGCCGGGATGGTTCATGCCGAGCTCGACGGCGCAGTAGCGATGCGCGCCGGTCAAGCCGAGCAGCGTGAGCGGCACGCCGATGTCGGTATTGAGGTTGCCTTTCGTCGCGAGCACCGCGGCGTCGCCCGCGTGCGCGCGCAGGATCGCGGCGAGCATTTCCTTGGTGGTGGTCTTGCCGTTGGCGCCGGCGATGCCGATCGCCACCGGCTTGAAGCGCTGGCGCCAGTGGCGCGCGAGACGTCCAAGCCCTTTGCGCGTGTCGTCGACGATCACCACCGGCAGCGGCGGCGCGCCGCTGAATCGCTCGTCGACCATCGCCGCGGCGGCGCCGCGCGCGTGCGCCATGCCGAGAAAATCGTGCCCGTCGAAGCGCTCGCCGCGAATGGCGACAAACAGCTCGCCGCAGCCGATGCCGCGCGAGTCGGTGGAAACACCCGAGAAGCGCGCTTGCGTCCCGCGCACGCGGCCATCGGCGGCGATGGCGGCCTCGGTCAAGCTCATCATCGCATCCCCCGCCGCGCGAGCGCGGCACGCGCCACGTCGGCGTCCGCGAACGGCAGCCGGCGCCCGGCGACCTCCTGGGTCGCCTCGTGGCCCTTGCCGGCGATGAGCACCACGTCCGCTTCCGCGGCGCTGCCGATGGCCGACTCGATGGCGCGCGCGCGGTCCGGCTCGAGCGCATGCGCCACGCCGACGCCCGCCTGGATGTCGCGCAGGATGGCGAGCGGGTCCTCGCCGCGCGGGTTGTCCGACGTGAGCA
>JAOUGZ010000167.1 GCA_029865405.1 Betaproteobacteria bacterium | reverse complement strand
CTCGCGCCGCGCTGATCCGCTCTCCCACCGCCTGCGCCAGCCCGCCGACCATGCGCAAGCCCAGGCGCAGCGCGCCGGCCTCCAGCGTGCAATCCCAGAGGCTCGTGCCGACGTCGGGCGGCCGCACTTCGACGCCATGGCGGCGCGCGTCCTGCACCAGCTGCGCGGGCGCGTAAAAGCCCATCGGCTGGCTGTTGAGCAGCGCGGCGCAGAACGCCGCCGGATGGTGGCACTTGAGCCAGGCCGAGACGTACACCAGCAGCGCAAAGCTCGCCGAGTGCGACTCGGGAAAGCCGTACTCGCCGAAGCCGAGGATCTGGCGATAGACGCCTTCGGCGAACTCGCGCGGGTAGCCGCGCTCGAGCATGCCTTGCACCAGCCGCTGCTCGAAGGGCTCGAGCCCGCCTTTTCTCTTCCACGCCGCCATCGAGCGGCGCAGGCGGTCGGCTTCGCCGGGCGTGAAGCCGGCCGCGACCACGGCGAGCTGCATCACCTGCTCCTGGAAAATCGGCACGCCCAGCGTACGCTCCAGCACGCCCTGCACCGCCGCGCTCGGGTAGGAGACCGGCTCCAGGCCGCGGCGCCGGCGCAGGTATGGATGCACCATGCCGCCCTGGATCGGACCGGGCCGCACGATCGCCACCTCGATCACCAGGTCGTAGAAACTGGCTGGCCGCAGGCGCGGCAGCATGCTCATCTGCGCGCGCGATTCGATCTGGAACACGCCGACCGTGTCCGCCTTCTGGATCATGGCGTATACGGCTGGATCCTCCGCCGGTACCTCGTGCATCTTCATGCCGAGGACATCGAGCGCGCGCCGGATCGCCGAGAGCATGCCGAGCGCGAGCACGTCGACCTTGAGCAACCCGAGCGCCTCGAGATCGTCCTTGTCCCACTGGATCACGGTGCGCTCCGGCATCGCCGCGTTCTCGACGGGCACCAGCGCGGCGAGCGGTCCGCGCGAAATGACGAACCCGCCGACGTGCTGCGACAGGTGGCGCGGGAAGCCCACCAGCTCGCCCGTGAGCCCCACCAGCCGCTGCAGCGCGGGGCTCGACGGATCGAGGCCCGCCTCGGCCAGCCGCTCGGGCAGCACGCCGCGCCCGTCCCACCACGCGAGCGACCGGGCCGCGCGCTCCACCTGCTCCGGCGCGAGGCCGAGCGCCTTGCCCAGGTCGCGTACGGCGCTGCGCGGCCGGTAGCAGATCACGGTGGCGGCGAGCGCAGCGCGCTCGCGGCCGTATTTCGCGTAGATGTACTGGATCACCTCCTCGCGCCGCTGATGCTCGAAGTCGACGTCGATGTCGGGCGGTTCGTTCCTCTCCTTGGACACGAAGCGCTCGAACAGCGTCTGCAGGCGCCCCGGATCCACTTCGGTGATGCCGAGCGCGTAGCACACCGCGGAATTCGCCGCCGAGCCGCGGCCCTGGCACAGGATGCCGCGCGCGCGCGCGAAGCACACGATGTCGTGCACGGTGAGGAAGAACGCTTCGTAGCCGAGCTCGGCGATCAGCCGCAGTTCGTAGTCGACCAGCGCTCG
Organism: Betaproteobacteria bacterium; assembly: GCA_029865405.1. Next base: position 4,764 of record JAOUGZ010000167.1, on the reverse strand, counting down.
GACTTTCTGCGGCACGCCGCCGGGAAAGCGCCACTCGAGGCCCTGCGCGGTGAGCGCGGCCAGCCGGCCGGCCGGCGTTTCCCCGGCAGGCACCAGTTCCTCGGGATACTCGTAGCGCAGCGCGTCGAACGAAAAATCGCAGCGCCGGGCGATGGCTGCGCTCTCGGCGAGGAGTTCCGGCGGATAGAGCTGCGCCAGGCGCACGCGCGCGCGCAGGTGCCGCTCGGCGTTGGGAAGCAAGGCGCGCCCGCAGCGCTCGATCGGGGTGCCGAGCCGGATGGCGGTGAGTGCATCCTGCAGTGGCCGGCGCGAGCGCAAGTGCATGTGCACGTTTCCAGCCGCCACCAGGGGCAGGCCGCTGGCCCGCGCGTGCGCGCGCAGCGATTCGAGCCGGGCATGGTCGTTGGGCCCGCAATGCAGCTCCGCTGCGATCCAGGCGCGTGCGGGGAAATGCGCGGCGAGCCAGTGTGCGTCCCCCTCGAGCAGCAACGCGAGCAGGCCGCTCGCACCGCAAGCTTCGACGTCGGCGCGCGCCAGCACATAGGCGCCCTTCTTTGCGCGCCTGCGCCCCGTGGTGATCAAGCCGCAGAGCGTTCCATAGGAGCGGCGATCGGTTGCCAGCAGGGCGAGGCGCGTGCCGTCCTCGAGCCGCAGCTCGGTGCCGGCGATCAGCTTGAGCTTGTGCGCCTTCGCCGCGACGTGCGCGCGCACCACGCCGGCGAGCGAGCACTCGTCGGTGAGCGCCAGCGCCGAATAGCCGAGCGCCGCCGCGCGTTCCACCAGCTCCTCCGGGTGCGAGGCGCCGCGCAGGAAAGTGAAATTCGACAGGCAGTGCAGCTCGGCGTAATCAGGCAAACAGCCCATGCAGGAACCAGCCTTCGCGCGTGCGATAGATCCAGGCCAGCGACGCGCCACGGGCCGCAATGAAGTAGTCGCGCACCACGTCGTCGCCGTCCCACCAGCCCGACTCGATGCGCTCGGGCCCGGCGAGCAGTGCGAATTCCCCCTCGCCGAGACGGCGCGGCGGCTCGAGGAGCCACAGCGGACGCGGCCCGGGCGGCGCCTCGTCCATCGCCGTGCCGCCGGCGGCCGCCCGCCATGCGCGCTCCGGGCGGTGCTCGGCGTGCGTCGCCAGTCCATGCACCACGGCACCGCCGAGGCGCGCCTGCAGGCGCTCGGTGAGCCGCTCCCAGGCCTCGGCCTCGCTGCGCGCACTGCCGAACAGGCCCGGCGAGACGCGGGCGAGCGGCGTCAGCCCGGCCGCCTCGATCCGGATCGCTTCCGCCGGGCTGCTCAGGGCCATCGCCCCCAGGCGCTCGCGCAGCAGCCGCTGCCAGTGCTCGATATCGCGGTGCGGCGTGGCGGAACCGATCTCGATCCGCGTCGGCCGCACGTCCCGATGCGACAGGCGCAGCGTGAATCCCCGTACGCCGGCCTGGCGCGCGGCGAGAAAGCCCTCCAGTTGCAGCAGCAGCCGGCGCGCGGCAAACAGCACGCGCTCGGCCTCGATCGCCGGCGCCGGCAGCTCGAGCTGCATGTCGAAGCGTTCCGGGGGCTGAAAGAAAATGCGCGGCTCCGGCGACCGCCCCAGGGCGCGGTCGAGATCCCGGAGCAGTCCTTCACCGAAGCGCGCCGCGATCCCGGCGCGCGGCAGCCGCATCAATTCACCCAGCGTCCCGACGCCGATTCTGCCCAGCAGCGCGAGGGCTTGCGGCTCGAGCGCCAGCGCGCCGATCGGCAGCGCCTGCAGCGTTTCACCCCCGCCCCGCGCCAGCCAGAGCGCGGCGCGTGCGGTCGGACCGGCGGCGAGCAGCGCCTTGAAGCCGAGGTCGGCGAGGCCGTTGCGCAAGCGCGCCATGAGCCGGGCGGCGCCACCGAACAGCCGCAAGCTCCCTTCGACTTCGAGCAGTACGCTCTGCGGGGGCTCGAGCGAGACTTTCGACGTGAACTGGCAGGCCCAGGCGGCGATCGCCTCGAGCGCTCTGCCTTCGGCGGCGATGGCGCGCGGCAGGATGCGTAATTGCGGCGCAAGCGCCCAGGCCGCGGTAAGCGCGCTGCCCGGATGCACGCCCAAAGCCTCGGCCGCGCCGTTGCAGACCAGCACCGAGCGGTTCTCGACTACCGCCCAGGGCTCGTCCGCAGCCTCAAACGAGGCATGGCCGCGCAGCTTGGCTTCGAGAGGCAGCCGGGGAAAGGAAAGCGCCACCCACTGCATGGACAGGCCTCGGGATCGGTATGCGCAGGGGCGCGGCAAGCTGCGCACCCCGACGCTTGAAGACGCGCACGGCGAGCTGCCCGCCGTCCGGCTCGAGCGCCAGCCGCAAGGGGGCGGGCGAGGATTCCTGCGCAGCTCGGGACGGCCGGAACAGAAAGGCAATGGCCCCGCCCGCCTCCGCCGCCAGAGCGAGCCGCCGCAGCTCGCCGTAGCCCGACTGCGGCAGCCACATGAGCAGCGCCCGGCAGGCGCCGGCCCGCAGCACCTGCTCAGCGGCCCACAGCGCATCCCGCCGGCCCGGCGCCCTGACCACGGTCAGGAATTCCAGGCACAGGCCGGCGGCGGCGAGCGCCGGGGCGTAAGGCAGATGCGGGGGCGCCAGCCAAGCGATGCGCCCCTCGGCACGGGACAGCGCAGCGAGCGTGGGCAGCACGAGCTGCAGCTCGCCGATGCCATGGCTCGCGCACAGGATTTCGGTCAGCGCGCCGGCCGGCCAGCCGCCTCCCGGCAGCTCTCGATCGAGCCCGGCATGGCCGCTCGGCTCGGCTCGCACCGGCGATCGCGCCACGCCCCCGCCCCGCCAGACGGGGTGGCGATGGAGAACGGCTTCGAGCGCGGCGGTCGGAACGGGCATGGGGGATGGCTCCAATACTGTATTTATATACAGTATCGGCGGCGCAGGCAAGCACCCGCCCGACCTCCTCGCGCGGCGGCTAGCGCCGCAGGCAGCGATAGACTTCGAAGGTCTGCTTGCCGTCCTCGATCTTCGAGGCCGGCACGATGGTGTCGGCGCCCATGTTGGCCGCCGAATTGCGCGCGGTGACGTTGATGTTGTCCTGCACCGCATCCGGATGGCGCGGGAGGAATCCGACCTCGTGGATCACGCTCGCCGTAATGCGGCCGAGACTGGTGCAGGTCACCACCGCCTCGGCGCTCGCCAGGCGCACCCCCGCGCCGGCGGGCGTGAGTTCCACCAGGGAGCAGCCGCCTGCCAGGGCAATCGCGACGAGAACGGGCGGGACAGCGCGCATGGGGAGATCCTTTCCAGGATTGCGGAGGGATCCGAGAATTTTACACGCGCGCCATGCCAAACTAGCGCCGATGGAGCAACGCGCCGCCCATTCCGCAGCCCATCCGCATGAAACCCTGCGCAGCGCGCCAAGCCCCAAGTGCATCGCCTGCGGCGGCGGCGGCGTCGAACTGTACCAGGGCCTGACGGATTATCTTGCCGGTACGCCGCAGACTTGGCGCATGGTCCGCTGCGCGCGCGCGACGTGCGGCCTGCTATGGCTCGACCCTCAGCCGCTCGCGGCCGATCTGATCAAGGCCTACGCGACATACCACACGCACAGCCGCCCGTCGCGCAGCGCTGCCGAGCTCGGGCTGAGCGCACTCAACGCCGCCTGCAAGCTCACGAGCCGGCTGCTTGAAGTTGGCAGCGGACTGGGACGGCAGCGACGGCAGCTGCGGACCATGTTTATCGGCCGTGCGACGCCCGGCCGGCTTCTCGAGGTCGGCTGCGGGTCCGGACGCTTTCTCGCACGCATGCGCCGCGCCGGCTGGCAGGTGCAGGGCACCGATTTCGATCCCGCGGTGGCGCGGCGCGTGCACCGGAAATACGGGCTGCAGATCGACGTGGGCGACCTCGCCGCGCTCGGCTATCCGACGGGCGCCTACGACGTCGTCGCCCTGAGCCAGGTCATCGAGCATGTGCATGATCCGGTCGCGCTGCTCCGGGAATGCAGCCGGGTGCTGCGCCCCGGGGGCCGGCTGGTGCTATCCACACCCAATGCCGCGGGCCTCGCGCACCGGCGTTACGGCAGGTACTGGCGCGGCCTCGAGCCGCCGCGGCACCTGCACGTCTTCACCCCGAACGCGCTTGCCGCGTGCACGCGCGCCAGCGGCTTGCGCGTCGAGCAGTTGGCGACGCTGTCCGCGGAATCGGCCAGCGTCTATCGCGCGAGCGACGCAATGCGCCAGGCTGGCGAGCGCCGAAAGAGCTCGGCCGCCGTCCGCGTCGTCCGTTCGTGGATCCTGCGCTACGTGGAGTTCCTGGAGACGCAGCGCGATCCGGACCTGGGACAGGACATCTTCATGGCCGCAGCGAAGTAGCCGCGACGCTATTTCTGCTCCAGCGCCACCTCGCCGCTGCTGGCCGACACGATGGCCACGACGTGGCTGCGCGCGATGAATTTGCCGCCGTCGCGCGCAGCAAAGGTGACCAGCAACCCGGTGGTGCGGGCGGCGGCGCGCTCGGTCTCGCGCTCGTGCTCGCCGAGGCTGCGCGTCAGGCTGCCCAGCACCGGGACGCTGCCCGTGGCGACCGTCAGGATCTGTCCCGGCGTGAACTGGGAGACCGCGGGTGCGCTGGTCGCGAACTCCTGCAGCGTTATTTCCAGGCAACGGGCGATGCAGGCATGGTTGACCACCATGCCTTGCTCGTGCAGGCGCGTGCGCAGGAATTCCGCGACCATCAGCTCCACCGCGTTGCCCGACTGGTTCGCCGGGCTGACGACCACCGCCAGACCGCGATAGCCGTCGAACGCGAC
>JAOUGZ010000724.1 GCA_029865405.1 Betaproteobacteria bacterium | reverse complement strand
CGCGCTTTGCTGAGGTGTTCGTCGACACGCCGCTCGAGGTCTGCGCGGCGCGCGATCCGAAGGGACTGTACCGCGCGGCGCGCGCGGGCAAGAGCGCGACGCTGCCGGGCGTGCAGGCAGCCTACGAGCCGCCCTTTGCGCCTGAACTTGTCGTGCAGGGCGATAGTGGCACGGCGCACGGGAGTGCCGCCGTCATCGTGGCCTGGTTACGGGAGCGCCGTTGGCTTGACTGAAATCAAGCTCCGCCGCCGAAATGGGGAGAAGATTGCTTGACGAGTCCTTGGAGGTTGCCGTGAAAGATCCCATGCCGCAGGTCGGTGCGCCGGACCCGGAGTTGAAGAACTCGCCGATCCTCGATCACTCGCAGTACGACGACCGCGACGGGCTGTTCGACGTCGAGGTGGAATCGGGCGCCTGCTATTTCAACGGCCAGGCTTTTGCCATCGGCGACACCGTGCGCAGCGGCAGCGAGGTGCTGGAATGCGCCCCGCGCGGCGTGTGGGTGAGAAAGGGCGTGCGGCACGATGAAACGTAAGCGCAAGCGCGCTCCCACCCGGCGCGCCGGGCGCGCGCTGCAGCCGCGCAACGGGCGTGCCGGCGCGGCGGAGCTCAACGCCGAGAGCCGCGCGCTGCTCGGCGCCGAGGACAAGCCGCGCAGCATGCGGCCGGAGCCGCGCGACGACGCCTCGGTCGAGGATCCGCTGCGCGACTGGCCGGAGGACTGAAACCGCGGTTCAGCGGCGGGGAAGGGGGGCGCTCGCCGGCGTCGCCAGGTGGCGCCCGAACCAGGCCGCGGCAAGGCGCGCCACCTCCTCGAGCGCGCCGGGCTCCTCGAACAGGTGCGTGGCGCGCGGCACGAGGACCAGCTCGCGCGTGCAGTCCATCAGCGCTTCGTGCGCCGCCTCGTTCAGCTCGATGACGCCGTGGTCTGCGGCGCCGACGATGAGCAGCGTCGGCACCTTCACGTTGCCGAGCACGTTGCGGCCGGCGAGATCCGGCCGCCCGCCGCGCGACACGACCGCGCGCACCGTCTGCGGCATCGCCGCCGCCACGCGCAGCGCCGAGGCCGCGCCGGTGCTCGCGCCGAACAGGCCCACGGGCAGGCCGCGCGTGCTCTGGTGGTGCTCGGCGAAGCGCACCGCGTCGCCCAGGCGCTCGGTGAGCAGCGGGATGTCGAAGCGCTTGTCGGCGTCGCGGTCTTCGTCCTCCGTCAGCAGGTCGAGGAGCAGCGTGCCGATGCCGGACTCGCGGAGCTCGCCGGCGACATAGCGGTTGCGCGTGGAGAAGCGCCCCGAGCCGCTGCCGTGGGAGAAGACGACCACGCCGCGGGGCTTCGGAGGGAGTTCCAGCACGCCCTCCAGGGCGGTGCCGCCTGAAGGGATGGAAACGCCGCTCATCGTCACATGCTGGATCAGCGCGCGGCCGGTGTCTTGATCTGTCTCAATCCGGCGCGCCTCGGCACGGGTAGCCTGTGCGCATGGATGAGAACGCGCAGATCGCCGCGCAACTGCGCGAAGCGGCGGCGCTGGTGGAAGCGCAGGGCGGCAATCCGTTCCGCGTCGGCGCCTACCGCAAGGCCGCCGAGACGATCGTGCGCGAGACGCGGCCCGTGCGCGAGCTGTTCGACGCGCAGGGGCGCGAGGGCCTGGAGGCGCTGCCGGGCGTCGGGCCGGGCATCGCCAGCGCCGTCGCCGAGATGCTGGCCACCGGGCGCTGGGTGCAGCTCGCGCGGCTGCGCGGCGACGCCGACCCGGAGGCGCTGTTCTGCACCGTGCCCGGCATCGGCCCGGAAACCGCGCACGCGATCCACGATGCGTTGCACGTGGACACGCTGGAGGCGCTCGAGACGGCGGCGCATGACGGCAAGCTCGAAGACGTGCCCGGCCTCGGGCCGCGGCGCGCGGCGCAGATCCGCGCCTCGCTCGCGAGCATGCTCGGGCGGCGCGTGGCGCGCGCGCCGCGCAGCTCGGAGAGCGCGCCGGGCATCGGCATGCTGCTCGAGGTCGACCGCGAATACCGCGACAAGGCCGCCGCGGGGAAGTTGAAAACCATCGCG
>JAOUGZ010000723.1 GCA_029865405.1 Betaproteobacteria bacterium | reverse complement strand
CATCACCGAACAGATGCGGACCGAGGAACGCATTCAGCACGTGGCGGAGCACGACAGCCTCACCGGCCTGCCGAACCGGCTGCTGTTCAACGACCGGCTGAGCCAGGCGCTCAGCATCGCCAAGCGCGACGCCGGCCAGTGCGCCCTGCTCTACCTCGACCTGGACAAGTTCAAGCCGGTCAATGACACCCTCGGACACGCCGCCGGCGATCAGTTGCTGAGATTGGTTGCCGGGAGAATTCGCGAGCAGGTGCGCGAATCCGACACCGTGGCGCGCGTTGGGGGAGACGAGTTCACCGTGATCCTGCACGACATCTCCAGCCCGCAGAATGCCGCGACGGTGGCACAGAAAATCATCACGGCCCTTGCCGCGCCTTTTCAGCTTGGGAGCGGATCTCGGGAAAGCGTAATCGGCTCGAGCATCGGCATCGCCGTCTATCCGAATGATGGCCAGGACCCCGACACACTTGTCAAGAAAGCGGACGCGGCGATGTACGTCGCCAAGGCACGCGGGAACTGCTTCAGTTTTTCCGGGACATAGGGAAGGCGCACATGGACGTGGAAATCGACGCGCTGGTCATCGGCGCAGGGTTCTCGGGGCTGTACCAGCTGCATAGCCTGCGGGACCGCCTCGGTCTTTCCACCAGGGTGCTGGAGGCGGGCGGCGACCTCGGCGGCACCTGGTACTGGAACCGCTATCCGGGGGCGCGCTGCGACTCGGAAAGCCATGCCTATCGTTACTTCTTCTCGCGCGATTTGAACGAGGAGTGGGAGTGGTCGGAGCGCTACCCGGGGCCGCCCGAGATCCTGCGATATCTTGGCCGGGTCGCCGAGAAATTCGACCTGCGGCGCGACATCCGCTTCGGCTGCCGCGTCGTCTCGGCGCGGTACGACGAAACGGCGAACCGGTGGCTCGTGCAGACCGATGTCGGCGAGCAGTACGCCGCCACGTACCTCGTCGCCGCGGTCGGGTGTCTTTCGTCGGCGAACATCCCCGACATTCCCGGGCTGGCCGAATTCGGCGGCAGGTGGTTCCATACCGGGAAGTGGCCGCACGAAGGCGTGGCTCTCGCCGGCCAGCGCGTCGGGCAGATCGGCACCGGCTCGACCGGCATCCAGGCCGCGCCGGTGATCGCGCAGACGGCGGCGCACCTCACGGTTTTCCAGCGCACCCCGACCTACAGCGTGCCGGCGCGCAACGCCCCGCTCACCCCGGAGTTCAAGCGCTGGGTGCGCGAAAACCACGAGGAGATCCGCGCCATCGCGCGTTCGACGCCCAATGGGCACGCCTTTCGCATTGCCGATCGCAACGTCGCCGACGTCACGCCAGACGAGCGGCAGGCGATCTACGAGGCGGCCTGGGAAAGGGGCGGGCTGCAGTTCCGCGCCACCTTTCGCGATCTCCTCATCGACCAGGCGGCCAACGACACGGCCGCGGAGTTCCTCAAGAGCCGCATCCGCGCGATCGTGCGCGACCCGAAGACTGCGGCGGCGCTCGCCAATGTCGATCATCCGTACGCGACCAAGCGCCCGCCGATCGACACCGATTACTACGAGACCTTCAACCGCGACAACGTCACGCTGGTGGACCTGCGCGCCGATCCGATCGAGCGCATCACGCCGCGCGGCATCCGCACGCGCAGCGCGGAGCACGCGCTCGACATCATCGTGTTCGCCACGGGCTTTGACGCGCTGACCGGCCCGTTGCTCGCGATCGACATCCGCGGTCGCGGCGGGCGCGCTCTGCGCGAGGACTGGCGCGCCGGCCCGCAGACCTATCTCGGCCTGCAGGCGCCGGGATTCCCCAACTTCTTCACCATCACCGGCCCCGGCAGCCCCTCCGTGCTCACCAACATGCCCGTGGCCATCGAGCAGCACGTCGAGTGGATCACCGATTGCATCGGGTACCTGCGGCAGCACGGCATCGATTCCATCGAGGCCGATCCGGAGGCAGTGCGGCGCTGGGGCGAGCACGTGAACGAGGCGGCCAATGCGACCCTGCTGAGCAAGGCGAAGCACTCGTGGTACTACGGCGCCAACGTGCCGGGCAAGCCGCG
>JAOUGZ010000166.1 GCA_029865405.1 Betaproteobacteria bacterium | reverse complement strand
CGCGCGCGCGCTGGCTGCAGGCGGTGCTCGATTTCACCTGGCAGCGGCCGATCGGCGCGCTCGGCGCCTTCATCATCCTGTTCATGAGCCTCGTGGCGCTGGGCGCCAACTGGCTGGCCCCGTTCGAAGCGCTCACCACCGACTACGCGGCCATGCTGTCGGGGCCGGACGGCAAGCACTGGCTCGGAACCGATGCGTACGGCCGCGACGTCATGTCGCGGATCATCTACGGGTCGCGCACCGCGCTGATCGTCGGCATCGGGGCGTCGTTCATCGGCGCCACGCTCGGTGCGTTGATCGGCGTCGCGAGCGCCTATTTTGGCGGCCGCATCGACATGGTGATTCAGCGCATCATGGACGTGGTCATTTCGTTTCCGCTGATCATCCTCGCGCTCGCCGTGGTGGCAATCCTCGGTACCGGCGTCTTCAACGTGATCCTTGCCATCGCCATCCCGATGATCCCGCGCTGCGCGCGCGTCGTGCGCTCGAGCGCGCTCTCGGTGCGCGAGATGCCGTACGTCGATGCCGCGCGCGCCGCAGGCTATCGCGATTCGCGGATCGTCCTGCGCCACATGCTGCCGAACGTGATGGCGCCCTACCTGATCATGCTGACGGCGTTCCTCGGCCAGGCCATTCTGCTCGAAGCCTCGCTTTCGTTCCTCGGCCTTGGGGTGCAGGAGCCGGTGGCCGCCTGGGGCCTGATGCTGCGCGGCGCCGCCGTCGAGTTTGCCGAGACCGCGCCGTGGATGGCGATCTTCCCCGGCCTCGCGATCACGCTGGCGGTCTTCGGCTTCAATCTGTTCGGCGACTCGCTGCGCGACGCGCTCGACCCGCGGCTGCGCACGCAGTAGCGCGCGCTAGATCGCGCCGCCGGCGCGCAGACGCGCGATCTCCTCGGCTTTCTTTCCCAGCACCCGCTGCAGGATCTCGTCGGTGTGCTCGCCAAGCAGCGGCGGCGGCGTCTTGTGCTCGAGCGGCGTGCCCGAGAAGCGCATCGGGCTCGCCACCATCGGCAGCTTTCCCGCCACCGGGTGCTCGACTTCGATGCGCACGCCGCGCGCCTGGACTTGCGGCTCGGCGAACACCTGCGCGATGTCGTTGATCGGGCCGTTCGGCACGCCCGCGGCATCGAGCAGCTCGACCCATTCCTTTTTCGTGCGTCTGCGGAATATCTCGCCGAGGAGGCGCGTGAGCTCCTTGCGGTTCTCGACGCGCTTGCCGTTGGTGAGAAACCGCGCATCGCCGGCGAGCTCTGGGCAGCCCGCTGCCTCGCAGAACTTGCGGTACAGGTTGTCGTTGCCGCAGGCGAGAATGACCTCGCCGTCGCTCGCGCGAAACGGCTGATAGGGCACGATGTTCGGGTGCAGGTTGCCGATGCGCGCGGGCGGCTTGCCGGTCGCGAAGTAGTTGGTGTTCTGGTAGGCGAGCAGCGCGATCTGCGAATCCAGGAGCGCGAGATCGAGATGCTGCCCGACCCCCGATTGCGCCCGGTGCGCGAGCGCGGCGCACACGGCGATCGAAGCGTACATGCCGGTGATGATGTCGGCGATCGGCACGCCGGCGCGCTGCGGCCCGCCGCCGGGGGCGCCGTCGGGCTCGCCGGTGACGCTCATCATCCCGCCCATGCCCTGGATCATGAAGTCGTACCCGGGCCGCTCCTTGTAGGGTCCGGTCTGGCCGAACCCGGTAACCGAGCAGTAAATGAGGCGCGGGTTGATCTTCTTCAGGTCCTCGTACCCCAGCCCATAGCGCTGCAGATCGCCGAACTTGTAGTTCTCGAGCAGCACGTCACTCTTGGCCGCGAGCTCGCGCACCAGCGCCTGGCCTTGCGGCTGCGAGAGGTCGATCGTCATCGACTTCTTGCCGCGGTTCGCGGACGTGAAATACGCGGAATCCCTCGTGTCGCGGCCCTGGGCATCCTTTATCCAGGGCGGGCCGAAGGCGCGCGAGTCGTCGCCCACCTTGGGGCGCTCGATCTTGATCACCTCGGCGCCGAGGTCGGCGAGGTTCTGCCCCGCCCAGGGCCCCGCGAGGACGCGGGAAAGATCCAGCACGCGGATGCCTGCCAAAGGTCCTGCCATCTCAATCCTCCTTCACCACAAGTTTGCCAGCATGCGCAGCGCGAGCGCGAGCAGCATGAGCGAAAAGACCACGCGCAGGCGCCGCACCGGCAAGCGGTGCGCCAGGCGCGCGCCGAGCGGCGCGAGTGGAATGCTCGCCGCGACGATCAGCGCGAGCGCAGGCAGGTAGACGAAACCGAGACTGCCTGCAGGCAGGTCCGCCACGCGTAGTCCGTGCAGGACGTAACCGATCGCGCCGGCGACTGAGATCGGAAAGCCGTTCGCCGCGGCTGTGCCGATGGCGCGCCGCAGCGGCACGTTGCAGCGCAGGAGAAACGGGATCGACAGGAACGCGCCGCCCGCGGCCAGAATGCTGGAGACGCCGCCGATTCCCGCACCGACCGCAAACAGCCCCGCGGCGCCCGGCAGCCGCCGGGTCGGTACGGGCTTCGCCTCGAAGAACATCTGCGCGGACGCGTAGAACATGAAGGCGGTAAAGAACACGGCAAGCGGGCGCGTCGGCACGAAGCCCGCGACGAGCGCGGCGGCAAGCGAGCCGACGCCGATGCCCGGCGCCATGGCGCGCGCAACCGGCCAGTCGACGCCCTGGTGCCGATGGTGGGCGAGCACGCTGGACAGCGACGTAAAGGCGACGGTCGCCAAGGCGGTGGCCAGCGCGAAATGCATCAGGTTCTCGGGCGCGAAGCCCTTCGCCGCGAATACGAAGAACAGCATCGGCACCATCACCATGCCGCCGCCGATGCCGAGCAGTCCCGCAAGAAATCCCACCGCCGCGCCGATGGCGAGATAGGCCCACCACCATTCCATCAGGCGTCCCCGAGTAGGCGTGCCACCAGCTCCGCGAAGCCGGCGCCTGACGCGCGCTGCGTCACGTACTTCGGCGCGGCCGCCAGGCGCCCTGCAAAGCGCGCCACGTTGGCGACGCCCACCGAGTTGTGGAAGTAGGCGAACAGCGGCGCATCGTTCGGCGAATCGCCGGCGAACGCGTAGTGCGCGTTGTCGGCGTCGAGGTCGGTGCCGAACTTCTCGGCAAACAGGGTCTTCGTCATCGCCAGCTTGTCGTACGCGCCGAACCAGCCGTTGACGTGGATCGAGCTGATCCTCGCGGTCAGGCCCGCCGCGCTCATCAGCCCGGCGATGCGCTCGGCCTGCTCGAGGGGAAGCGGCGCCACGTCCTCGCAGTAGTCGATGGCGAGATCGGTTTCGCGGTAAGCCTGGTCGGACGCGAGCGCGCTGCCCGGAACCGCGGCCAGGATGCGCTCGGCGATGGCGCCGAGCCGCGCGCGCTTGGCCGCACGCGCCGCGTCGCCGTCCATGAACCGCCGGTGCAGCCGGCCGTTCTCGTAGCGGAAGTAGAACGCGCCGTTTTCACCCACCACCGCATCGACCGGCCACATGCGCGCGATATGGTCGCACCAGCCTGCGGGCCGGCCGGTCACCGCGACCGACAGACGTCGGGCCGCGTGCAGCCGCTCGAGCGCGACATAGGCCGCTGCCGACAGCCGACCCTCGGTGGTCAGCGTGTCGTCGATATCGAAAAGCAGGCCGCGCAGCCGGGCCGCGTCGCGCAGCTCCGACAGGGGTCTCATCGGCAAAGCCTCGCAGGGAACGCGCGATTCTAGCGCGCCAGCGGCAGGTGCACCCGCAGGACGACGCCGTCGCCCGATGCGGCATCGGCCGCCTCGATGGCGCCGCCATGGAACTCGGCGATGAGGCGCGCGACATACAGGCCAAGGCCAAGATGCGGCGCCGAGCCGGAACGGGTCTCGCGCACCGATACCATCGATTCGAACAGGCGCGCGCGCATCTGCACGGGCAGCCGCGGGCCCTTGTTGTGCACGGCGAGCAGCGCGTAGCGGCCCTGGTCTTCGAGCTCGATGCGCACGGCTTCGCCCGGCGCCGAGAACTCGACGGCATTCTCGACCAGCTTGTCGAGCATCTGCGCGCCCAGGTCGGGCGATCCCGATACCTCGAGCGCTCGCCCCGGCAGCTCGAGCGCCAGCGGTGTCGGGGCGTAGGCGAGCCGATAGCCCTCGACGCAGCCGCGCACCACGGTGACCAGGTCGTAACGCTCGCGTTCCGCAGTGCGCAGGGCCTGCTCGAGCCGCGTGGCCTCGCTCATGCGCTGCAGGATGGTATTCAGCCGGCCGAGCCCTTCGTCGGCACGCGCCACGTAGGTGCGGATCTCCTCGGGCGTAGCGGCCAGCTTCAGGTTCTCGAGCGACGAGCGCACCACGGCGATCGGGGTGCGCAGCTCGTGCGACAGCCGCCCCGCCATGCTTTCGAGGTACGCGTGGTGCTGCGCGAGCCGCGCCAGCATCGCCGAGAAACTGCGCGACAGATCGCCGATCTCGTCGCCCGCGTCGGAGCCGGCCGCAATGCGCGCGAGTCGCCCACGCGCGTCGATGGCGCTTTCCGCTTCATCGCGCAGCCGCCGGATGCGCTGCGAGAGGCGCGTGGCGAATCCGATCAGCACCGCGGCCGTGCCCGCGAACGCCGCCAGCGTGAGCAGCAGCAGCCGCTCCAAGGCGTCGCTGCGCAGGCTGGCGATCGGGTTGGTGGTTTCTTCGACCACCACGGCGCCTGCGACTTCGTTGCCGCTCCAGACCGGGTGCGCGGCCGACATGACGACCGCCCGACCATCGGGGGTGCGCCGCGTGCGCGTGCCGGGCGTGCCCTGCAGTGCCGAGGCGATATCGCGCCCGGTTGCCAGAACGTTGTCCGGCACGGCTTCGGCGAAATCCTCGTTGGGACGCTCGATGAGCCAGCCCACAGTACGGCGCCAGGCCCGGCGCACGGCGCCGTCCTCTTCGCGCGCGGCCTGCGGCCGGCGCAGGCTGCCCTCGAGCGCAAGCACCTGGTAGCGGCGGTTTACGACCCACAGACGCGATTCGGTACGCTGTACGCCGCGCAGGATGGCGGCAATTTCTTCCTGCGCCTTGCGTGCCGCCAGCTCGGCCTCGCGCGCCAGCGGCAGCTGCGCGATCGCCGCCTGCGGCAGGCGGCCTTCGCTTTGCGCGATGCGCTGCAGCTCGAGCTCGGCCTCGCGGCGCACGGCGTCGTCGCGCGCCGGCAACGTCGCCAGCAGCTGCGGCCGGTCGTGCAGGGCGGTCGCCACGGCGCGCGCGGCGGCGAGCAGGGCGCGCTCCTGGCCCGCGAGCAGCACGCGCTCCATTTCGTTCACGTAACTCACACCGGCCCAGGGCAGGGCCAGCAGCGCCAGCGCTGCAAGGGCGAGCTTCGCCGGCAGCCTGAGCGCGAAGCGCCGCCTTACTCCTTCCAACGGTAGCCCATGCCGTAGGCGGTTTCGATGTGCTCGAAGGCGGCATCCACCGCCTGAAATTTCCGCCGGATACGCTTCACGTGCGACGTGACGGTGCCGTCGTCGACCACCAGATTCGCCTCGCGCATGAGCTGATCGCGGCTCTTCACGTGCCCCGGGTGCCGCGCCAGCGCGTGCACCATCCAGAATTCGGTGAGCGTCAGCGCCACGGCCTTGCCGCGCCAGGCGATGCTGAAGCGCTTCAGGTCGAGCGCCAGCTCGCCGCGCGCGAGAGTTTCCTCCCGGGCTTGCGGCTCGCGCGAGAGCTCGGCGCGCCGAAAGAGCGCCGCGATGCGCGCGAGCAGGTGCGGCAGGCTGATGTCCTTGGTCAGGTAATCGTCCGCGCCGAGGCGCAGGCCCGACACGACGTCGAAATCGCTGTCGCGTGCCGTCAGAAAGAGGATCGGCAGCGACGAGGACAGCGCGCGCAGCTCGCGGCACAGGTCGAAGCCGGCGTCGGCATCGCTGCCCAGGCCGATGTCGATGACGGCGAGGTCGGGCAGGCGCGCACGCATGGCTGTGAGCGCCTCCTCGCGCGCACCGTACGCGCTGACGTCGTAGCCGTGCTTGCGCAGGGCTTCCGCGTAGTTGGCGCGAATGGCCGGATCGTCTTCCACGATGGCGATGCGGCGTGACATGGCGAGCGACTATAGCCCATCGCCAAAGGCCTGCCCGCGCTGCCCGAGGATTGCCAGAATTGATCGCCGGATTGCCCGCAGCGTGCCGCGCCGCCGCCGCCCCCGGGCCGCGTAATGCGCTTACCCGCAAAGCGCACCGGAGATCTCGCATGCAAGAGCCACAACGTACGGCAAGCACCTGGCGCATCGGTTTCGATCTTGCCGCGTTCGTCGTACTGGCCGCGGTCGCCGGCATGGTGGCGGCGATGACCCTCGCCGTTATCGCCATCCTGCTG
>JAOUGZ010000165.1 GCA_029865405.1 Betaproteobacteria bacterium | reverse complement strand
GATCCAGAAGCGCCTGCACATCTTCGGGCGCTTCGGCATCGCGGCCTTCGCGCTCTCGGGCCTGGACATCGCGCTGTGGGACCTGGCCGGCAAGGCGGCGGGCACGCCGCTGCATGCGCTCCTGGGCGGCGCGAAGCGCGAGCGGCTCGAGTGCTACGCGAGCCTGCTGCGCTATGCCGACGAGAAACTCGCGGCGCGCTACAGCGAGCAGGCGCTTGGCGAAGGCTTTGGCGCCATCAAGCTGCACGAAGTCGCGGAGCCGGTGATCGCGGCGGCGCGCGCGGCGGTGCCGCGCGAGGTGGCGCTGCTGCTCGACGTCAATTGCGAATGGAGCGTGCAGGACGCCATCGCGGTCGGCAAGCGCCTCGCGCCGCTCGGCCTCGGATGGTTCGAAGAGCCCGTGTTCCCGCCCGAGGACGGTGCGGGGCTGCGCGCGGTAGGCGAAGCCTGCGGCATGCCGATCGCGGCGGGCGAGAACTGCTGCTTCACCTCGCAGTTCGCGGCGCTGTTTGACGCGCGCGCGGTGCAGATCGCGCAGCCCTCGGTGACCAAGGTGGGCGGCATCACCGAGTTCCGGCGCGTCGCGGCCCTGGCCGCGGAACGCAAAGTCAGGCTCGCGCCGCATTCGCCGTACTTCGGTCCGGGGGCGCTCGCCACGCTGCATCTCATCGCCGCGCTGGCGCCGGCGGAGCGCTTCGAATACTTCTACTTGTCGGCGGACGCCGCACTGTATGGCGAGGCGCTCGCGCCGAGGCAGGGCGAGTTGGCGGTGCCGCAGGCGCCGGGCCTGGGCGCCGACCCGGATGCCGACGTCATCCGCCGCTACCGCGCCGACTAGGGCCGGGCCGGCCGCTTCAGCTGGATCAGGAACACCAGCGGCACCACCACGAGCGAAGTCGCGACGAAGAACACGAACGCGTCGAGGTAGCCGATCATCTGCGCCTGGCGTGCCATCTCGCGCGCGAAGGCGGCCTGGCCGGCCAGCGATTGCAGGTTCCACGCGCCGTGCACCCAGGGCAGAGAAAGCGACTCGCTGTAGGGCGTGACGCGCTCGGCGAGCTCGGCGTAGCTGGCGCGCTGCATGCGCACCGCCAGGCTGATGCTGAGCGAGATGTGGATGCTGGAGCCGACGTTGCGCACCATGTGGTAGACGGCGGAGCCCTCGGCGACGCGTTCCGGGGCGAGGGTGGCGAAGGTCACCATGGTGATCGCCACCCACAGCACGCCGACGCCGAAGCCCTGGATCGCCATCGGCCAGAACACGCTCGCGGTGCCGGGATTCATGTCGAGCTGCGCCAGCTGCCAGCCCGCCGCGGCCTGCAGCAGGAAGCCGAGCAGGATCATGGCGCGCGGGTCGAGGCGGCTGGCGAAGATCATGAGGAAGAAGGCGATCAGCGTGCCCAGGCCGCGCGCGCCCAGCACGAAGCCGATCACCGAATCGGGATAGCCGCTCACGCCCTGCAGCATCGGCGGCAGCAGCGTCATGGGCGTGAAATTCAGCATGCCGAAGACGAAGATCAGCACCATGCCGATGCTGAAATTGCGATCACGCAGCGTGCGCGGGTCGAGGAACGGCCGCTCGGCGGTCGCGCTGTGCGCGATGAAGGCGTACAGCGCGATCCCGGCGATCGCCGCCCAGGCCACGATCTCGGCGGAATCGAACCAGTCGGCGCGCTCGCCGCGGTCGAGCATCAGCTGCGCGCTCGCCAGGGCGAGCGCCAGCATCAGGAACCCGAGCCAGTCCAGGCGCGCCTTGCTGGCGCCCGCGCGATCGTGAATGAAGGCGAAGGTACCCAGCAGCGCGAGCAGGGCGAACGGCACGATCATGTAGAACACGTAGCGCCAGTTGTAGGCTTCGGAGAGCCAGCCCCCGGCCACCGGCCCGACGATCGGGCCGACCACCGAGCCCATGCCGAAGATCGCGATCACCGCGCCGTGGTGGCGCTTGGCGTAGGTGTCGAGCACGATGGCCTGCGACACCGGCACCAGCGGCGCGCCGAACGCGCCCTGCAGCGCGCGGAACAGCACCAGCTCGCCGAGCGAGTCGGAAAGGCCGCAGGCGAGCGACGCGGCGCCGAAGCCGATCACGGCGAAGTTGCAGAGCTTCCTCCGGCCGAAGCGCGCGACCAGCCAGCCGGCGAGCGGCGTGAGGATGGCGGTGGCGACGAGATTCGAGGTCACCACCCAGGTGATCTGGTCCGGCGTCGCAGAGAGCGCCCCCTGCATCTGCGGCAGCGAAACGTTGGCGATGGTGACCGTCATCGCGTAGAGGAAGGTCACCATGGTGCAGGTGGCGAGGATCAGCGCGCGCTCGAGCGCCGCGGCGGGCCCCGTGGCCTCGGACAGCGGAATCGGCTGCGCGCTCATGCGGCCCGCGCGCTGCTCAGCGCAGGAAGCCGAGCAGGTCCGGCATGCCGCGCTTGGCGCCCGTCTCGATGCTGACGCTCACCGTCATGCCGGCGCGCAGCTCGGGCGCCTGGTCGGTCTGTTCGATCGCGAGGTGCACGGGAATGCGCTGCACCACCTTGACCCAGTTGCCGGTGGCGTTCTGCGGCGGCAGCAGCGCGAACTCGGCGCCGGTGGCCGGGGCGATGGCGCTCACGCGCGCGCGCCAGGTGACGCCCGGATAGGCGTCCGCGACGATGCGCGCGGACTGCCCGACGCGCATCTCGGTGAGCTGCGTTTCCTTGAAATTGGCCTCGATCCAGCGCGGGCCCGATTGCACGAGGCTGAACACCGGGGTGCCGCGCGCGACGTGCTCGCCGGCCTGCAGCCGAAGATTGCTCACCGTGCCCGCGACGGGCGCGTGCACGCGCGTGCGCGCGAGCTCCAGCGCGGCCACTTCGCGCGCCGCCTGCGCCTCGAGCACGCGCGGGTGGCGCGCGCTCGGCAGTTTCGGGTCGCCACCGAGGCCGGCGAGCACGCGCGCGACGCGCTCGCGCACCGAGACGAGGCGCGCGCGCGCCGCGTCCAGGTTGTAGCGCGCCTCGTCGTAGGCTTCTTCGCGCACCATGCCGCGCTCGCGCAGGCGTCGCTGGCGCTCGAGCTGCACGCCGAGAAAGCGGATGCGCTCCTCGGCCTCCGCGGCCTCGGCGAGCGCCACGCGGTGCTCGGCGCGCAGCGTCTCGACCTCCGTGCGCACGTTCGCGAGCTGCGCGTCGGCACGCGCCACCGCGGCTTCGAACGGCGCCGGGTCGATGCGGAACAGGAGCTGCCCGGCGGGCACTTCCTGGTTGTCGCTGACCCCCACTTCGACCACGCGGCCGGCGACTTCCGCGCTCACGGCGATGAGGTGCGCCTTGACGTAGGCGTTGTCGGTCTCGGCGCGGCCGCCGCCTTCGGCGTAGTAGTGCAGCGCGGCTACCCCTGCGGCGAGCGGCACGCCGAGCAGCAGCACGAGGCGCAGCAGCCGGCGCAGCTTGCGTGCGGCGCTCATCGGGCCCGCCTGCGCACGGCGCCTTCAGGCGCGCCGTTCTGCGCGCGCTGCAGGTTCGCCTTGAGGGTGAGCAGGGTGTCGACGAACCGCTCGCGCTCGGCGGCGCTCAGCCCGGCGAGCGCGTCGCGCCGCAGTTCGGCAGCGATGGTGCGCATGGTGTGCAGCGCCGGCGTGACTTCGTCGGTGAGATGCACGCGCCAGACGCGCCGGTCCTTGGCATCGTGCTCGCGGCGCACCCAGCGCTTGGCTTCCAGCCGGTCGAGCAGGCGCCCGAGGGTCGGCTTCTCGATCTCCAGGATCTCGGCGAGCTCGGTCTGGCTGACGCCGTTGCTGCGGAACAGGTGCGTGAGGACCCACCACTGCGCCCGCGTCAGGCCGAGCTTGCGCACGCGCCGGTCGTAGGCGGTGCGCAGCAGGCGCGCCACGTCGTTCAGCAGGAAGCCGAAATTGCGCGACAGGTCCTCGCGGAACATCCCCGCATAATAGTTGCGTAGCTTACGATAAGCAATGCAAGGAAGTCCGGCGGCGGGCTGCCGGTATGATGGCGGGCACGTTGCAGGGCAACATTTCTTGGGAGGCCATCCGATGCGCGGCGCCGTATTCCTGGGTAATCGCAAGATCGAAATCCGCAACTTTCCCGACCCGACGCCCGGTCCGGGCGAAGTGGTGCTGCGCATGCGCGCTTCGGGCATGTGCGGCAGCGACCTCAAGTTCTACCGCTCGCCGCCGGGCGAGGCGCAGAAGGCGCTCGGCCTCGGCGGCGACGCCGACCCGTTCATCGCCGGGCACGAGCCCTGCGGCGAGGTGGTGGCGCGCGGCCCCGGCGTCGCGGAGCGCGAGGCGCCCACCGGGCAGCGCGTGATGGACCACCACTACGCCGGCTGCGGCGTGTGCAAGCACTGCCGCGTCGGCTGGTCGCAACTATGCCGCGCGGGCATCACGGTCTACGGGGTCACGGCGCACGGCGGGCACGCCGAGTACCTGAAGGTGCCGGTGCGCACCATCGTGCCGCTGCCCGAGGAGCTCTCTTTCGCCGAAGGCGCGGCAGTCGCCTGCGGCACGGGCACCGCCTACGGCGCGCTGCGGCGCATGAACCTGTCGGGCGGCTCCACGCTCGCCGTGTTCGGCCAGGGCCCGGTCGGCATCAGCGCCACGCTCCTTGGCTCGAAGATGGGCGCGCGCGTCATCGCGGTCGAAGCCAACGCCGAGCGCCTCGCGCTCGCCAAGCAGTACGGCGCCGACGCGCTGGTGGATGCGTCGAAGGGCGACGTCGAGAAGGCGCTGAAGGATCTGACGCGCGGCGAGGGCGTGGACCTCGCGCTTGACTGCACGGGCGTGGCCGCGGCGCGGCTGCAGGCGGTGCGCGCGGCGAAGACCTGGGGCACGGTGTGCTTCGTGGGCGAGGGCGGCGACGTGACGCTCGACGTCTCGCGCGACATGCTGAGAAAGCAGCTCACGCTCGTCGGCTCGTGGACCTTCAGCGCCATGGGCATGGGCGAGTGCGCGCGCTTCGTCGCCGACAACAGGATCGCGCTCGAGAAGATCTTCACCCACCGCTGGAAGCTCGACCAGGCCGACGAGGCCTACAAGCTCTTCGACCGGCAGGCCTCTGGCAAGGGCGTCATCGAGTTCTAAATAGGGACAGACCTCATTTTTGTTCCGCATCATGCGGAACAAAAATGAGGTCTGTCCCCAATTAGCCGTTCGCCACGCCCTGCGTGTTGACGTAGAGGGCGTACAGCGAGGTCGTCGCCGCCATGAACAGGCGGTTGCGGTGCGCGCCGCCGAAGCAGACGTTGGCGCAGCGCTCGGGCAGCTCGATGCGGCCGATGAGCTTGCCGTCCGGGTTGAAGACGTGCACGCCGTCCAGGCCCGCTTCGCCCATGCCCCAGCCGCACCAGAGGTTGCCGTCCACGTCGACGCGAAAGCCGTCGGGCGTGCCTTTGGGACCGGCGTCGATTAGCACGCGTCGGTTCGAAAGCGTCTTCCCGCCCACCACGTCATGGGCGAGGATCTTCCTCGGCACCGAGCGCGACTCGACGTCGTACAGGATCGACTCATCGGGCGAAAAGGCGAGGCCGTTGGGCTGGTTGATGCCCTCGGCGACCACGCTCAGCGCGCCGGCCGCATCGAGCCGGTAAACGTTCGTCGGCAGCTCGGCGGGCGCCTTGTGCCCCTCGTACCAGCCGAGGATGCCGAAGCTCGGGTCGGTGAACCAGAGCGAGCCGTCGGACTTGCACACCACGTCGTTCGGCGAGTTGAGCCGCTTGCCCTCGAAGCGCTCGGCGAGCGCCGTGATCGTGCCGTCGGGCTCGGTGCGCGAGACGCGCCGCCCGCCGTGCTCGCAGGTGACCAGCCGCCCCTGGCGGTCGCGCGTGTTGCCGTTGGCGTAGCCTGAGGGCTTGCGCCACACGCCCACCGCGCCGGTCTGCTCGTCCCAGCGCCACATGCAATCGCCGGGCACGTCGCTCCACAGGAGGCAGCGAAGGTCGCCGAAGTACACCGGGCCTTCGGCCCAGCGCGTGAGGCCGGCGGCGAGGCGCTCGATCTTGGCGAGCGGCAGGCGATAGCGCGCGAAGGACGAGTCGACGTCGTGCACCGCGGCGTCGGGCACGCGCTGGCTCGGCTGCCAGCTCTCGCTCATGTCAGCGCGCGGCCCGCGCGAGCATGTCCTCGAAGCCCTGCTCGCTGAAGCCGCTCCACTTCTCGCGTCCCACCACGAAGAGCGGCACGCCGCGCCCGCCCAGGCGCTTGAACTCCGCGTTGGCGCTGGCCGACTTCTCGATGTCGTGCTCGACGTAGGCGATGCCCGAGCGCGCGAAGTACGCGCGCGCCTTGGCGCAGTACGGGCACCAGGAGGTCGCGTACATCACCGCCTGCGGCGTCGCTTCGGCCCGC
>JAOUGZ010000722.1 GCA_029865405.1 Betaproteobacteria bacterium | reverse complement strand
CGCAACGCGGCGGCGGCGTGGTGCTCAATGCGGGCGGCACGTTCACCGTGGACGGTCTCGGGCCGCTGCTGCCCGACCCGTGGCGCCGCAGCCTGAGCGGCGCGGCCGCCTATGCGGGTTCGGTACGCCTGGCGCGTGGCACCGCGCCGCAGATCGTGCTGGAATCCAGTCTCGCCGGCGTCACGAGCGAGCTGCCGCCGCCACTGGCGAAGGAGGCTGACCAGACGCAGCTGCTGCGCGTGGCCCTTCTGCAGGGGGAAGGCGGCGAACGCGGGCGCCTCAGCGTAGCGCTCGGCCGCCTGATGCGCGCCGAAGTCCTGCAGCAGCGCGATGACGGCGAGCTGGTCGAGCGCGCCGCCATCGCCTTTCATCCGCCGCCGGGGGCGCGGCTGCGGTTTCCCGAGCGACCCGTGCGCGCGCTCGTCTACGGTTCGCTGCAGCACTTCGACCTGGATCGCTGGCGCGCGCTGCTCGAGCAGTCGACCGGCCGCGGCGCCGGCCGCACCGCGGTCGAGATGAGCGTCGGCACGCTCGATGCGTTCGGCAAGCGCATGCAGGATATCTCGGTGAAAGCGCAGCTCGCAGAGGGGGGGTGGACGGCGAACCTGAACTCCACGGACATCGCCGGCGAAGTGTCGTACCGCATGGGCGCGGAGGCGAAGCTGCAGGCGCGCATGGTGCGCTTCGACGTGCCACCGGATGTACCCGGCAGCGCGCCCGCAGCTGCGGCGCGCGAGTTGCCGGCCGTGGACCTGGTCGCCGACGATTTCGGCTTTCGCGGCAAGCGCCTTGGGCGCATGGAAATCGTCGCCAATCGCGACGGGACCGACTGGCGCGTCGAGCGCCTGTCGATGCAGAACCCCGAAGGCACGCTCTCCGGCACCGGGTTGTGGCGCACCGGGTCGGCGCCGCGCACGACGCTCAACTTCGACATGCAGGCAAGCGACGTCGGGCGCTTTCTCGATCGCATGGGGCAGCCAAACCTGGTGCGCGGCGGCAAGGCGAGCGCCAAGGCCGAGCTGGCGTGGAACGGCGAGCCGGCGGTGATCGACTATCCGAGCCTGACCGGCAGCCTGCAGCTGCACGCCGAGGACGGGCGCTTTCTCGAGATCGATCCCGGCATCGGCAAGCTGATTTCGCTCATGAGCCTGCAGATGCTGCCGCGGCGCATCACGCTCGACTTTCGCGACGTGTTCTCCAAGGGCTTCGAGTGGGACAGCATCGATGCCACGGCGCAGATCGCGCAGGGCACGCTGGAAACGAAGGACTTCAGAATGAGCGGCGGCGCGGCCGAAGTGCGCATGAACGGCACGGTCGATCTGGCGCGCGAGACGCAGGATCTGCACGTGCGCGTGGTTCCCGCGCTCGACAGCACGGCGTCGACCGCGGCGGCCCTGCTTCTCAATCCCGCGGTGGGGCTAGGGACGCTTCTCGCGCAGAAGCTGCTGCAGAATCCGCTTGGCCAGATCTTCGCTTTCGAATACGGTATCAGCGGTGGCTGGACAGACCCGAAAGTCGAGAAGCTGAACCCCATGCCGGTCCCGCCGAAGCCGCCCGCGGGAGACTGAAGGAGCCTCATGGATATCGATAACCTGCTGGCCACCGCCGACGCCTGCCTGCTCGCGCCCTACGACCTGCAGGCGCGCCGGCTCGACGCCGTATTCGGCGCGCTCGCCGCGCCGCGCATGGACCACGCCGACCTGTACTTCCAGTACACGCGCGCCGAAGGCTGGAGCCTGGAGGAAGGCATCGTCAAGGCGGGCAGCTTCGCCATCGAGCAGGGCGTGGGTGTGCGCGCCATGTCGGGCGAGCGCACGGCCTTCGCCTATTCGGACGAGATCAGCTTCGCCGCGCTCGAGGATGCGGCGCGCGCCACGCGCGCCATCGCGCGCCAGGGCGGCGGCAAGGCGGCGCGCATCGCGCGCCGGAGCGCCGCACCGCGCCGCTATCAACCGCTCGACCCGCTGGCCTCTCTCGATTCCAACGCCAAGGTGGCGATGCTCGAGAAGCTGGAGCGCCTATGCCGGGCGCGCGACCCGCGCGTGGGCCAGGTCATGGCGCAG
>JAOUGZ010000721.1 GCA_029865405.1 Betaproteobacteria bacterium | reverse complement strand
TCGGCGCGCCGTTCGATCCGTCGCACGTTGCGCACCTCGTCAAGGATCCGAAGCAAGCGGGCGACGACCTGCAGGTGAGCATCGCCGGGCGGCAGTTCCGCGTGGCGAAGAACTTCTTCGACGACCTCGCCGGGCAGAAGGCGGCCCAGAGCATCGCCGCGCTGCGCAAGCCGCTGCTCGTGTTCCACTCGCCGCTCGACACCATCGTCGACATCGAGAACGCCTCGAAGATTTTCCTCGCCGCCAAGCATCCGAAGAGCTTCGTCTCGCTCGACCGCGCGGACCACCTCCTCACGCAAAAGGACGACGCGCAGTATGCCGCGACCGTGCTCGCGGCGTGGGCGTCCCGCTATCTCGAGGCTGAAGCGGCGCCTGCCGCAGCGGTTCCCGGTGTGCGCGTCGCCGAAGCGGGCGAAGGCCGCTTCGCGCAGCTCGTCACCATGGGACGGCACCGCCTGCGCGCCGACGAGCCCGCGGCCGTCGGCGGCGACGACAGCGGCCCGAGTCCCTACGACCTGCTGCTCGCGGGGCTGGGCGCCTGCACCTCGATGACCGTGCGCATGTACGCGGCGCAGAAGAAGTGGCCGCTCGAGCGCGTGACGGTGGACCTGAAGCACGACAAGGTGCACGCCACCGACTGCGCGGAGTGCGAGACGCGCGAGGGCAAGATCGACAGGATCGAGCGCGTGCTCACGCTCGAGGGCAACCTGGACGAGGCGCAGCGCGCGCGGCTCCTCGAGATCGCCAACAAGTGCCCGGTGCACCGCACCCTGCACTCGGAGGTGTGGGTGCCGACGAAGCTGGCTTAAATGGGGACAGACCCCATTTACTGGTCGCGGCCTTTGCCTTTGCCCTTCCCGGCCGACTTTTCCGCGCCCTTGCCGGGATGCTTGTAGCCGGGCTCGTACTCCGCCGATTTCACGAAGTACACCGGACGGCTGCAGGCGTCGTATTTCTTGCAGTGTTTGGACCAGTTCTTGGCGTGCCCCGGCGGCACGTGCAGGTAGATCGGGCCCGGCGCGCGCGCCTGGCGCACCACGACCACGGGCTGCTCGCTCACCAGCCGCGGCCGCGGGCCGCTGCCGATGTCCACGCGTCCGTACACGCCCGGCGCGACTTCGCCGGAGATGGAGACGCGCACGTCCTGCGCGAGCGCCTGCGCAGCAGCAGCGGTCAGCGCCGCGGCAACCAGCGTCTTCAGCTTCATGATTGGGCTCCCCGCACTAGCGCCGCCGGCCGCGGCGATCATCGTCGTCATCGTCATCGTCGTCGTCATCGCGGTCTTTGCCTTTGCCGCGTTTCGGGCGCTTGTAGCCGGGCTCGTATTCCGCCGACTTCACGAAGTACACCGGAACGCCGCAGGCGTCGTACTTGTGGCAGTGCTTGTCCCATTTTTTCGCGTGTCCCGGCGGCACATGCAGGTACACCGGCGCCGCGTGGCGCGGCTGCTGCACGACGATCACGGGCTGCGAATACACCACGGGCGGCGGCGGGCGGTTGCGCACGTCGACGCGCCCGTAGACGCCGGGCGCGATCTCGCCGGACGCCCGCACGCCCACGTCGACGCCGCGCGGATGCACGCACCCGGCCAGCGCGACGATGGCTACGAGCAGACACGATTCGCGAAATGCTTTCATTCCTTGATCCCCTCGGTTACGCAGACGTCATGATGGCCGTCGGAGCCGGTACGCGCAAGACCGGCTGTCGCCGGAAGGCGACAGGCCATGGCGACTGCCGCTATTTGAACCCGCAGAGCGCGAGGAAGGCGTTGGTGAGCGAAATCGTGGTGTCGGGACGCAGGTAGACGGCGAAGATCGCCGCGCTCGCCACGGCGAGCAGCGCGAGGCCGGCCCACTTCCACGCGCTCATGCAGCGGCGGCCGCCGGGCGCCTTTCCGCGATCGGCTTCTCGTTGACCGGCAGGTTGACGAGCGCCGCGAACACGCCCAGCCCGATGGAGAGCACCAGCGCGCCGTTGTAGGTGCCGGTCTGGTCGAACATCCAGCCGGCAAGCCAGACGCCGATGAAGCTGCCGATCTGGTGGCCGAAGAACACCACGCCCGCGAGC
>JAOUGZ010000164.1 GCA_029865405.1 Betaproteobacteria bacterium | reverse complement strand
GCTCATCGCCTCGGAGCCGCTGACCCGCGACGTGTCGGCCTGGGTCGAAGTGCCGGAGTACGCCCTGCTGCACGCCGGGCTGCGCCGCAACGGCCAGCCGGTCATCACGCTGCGGGAGCTGAGCTAGTCGTCGCCGGCGCGGCGACGATCTGCCCGCCGAGCGCGCTTTCAAGCTTGTCGCCCTCGCGGCGCGCACCGCGCAACCGCGCCAGGCTGATGAGGCGCGTGAGGTGGCGATTGGTCTGCGCCAGCGAGGCGAGCAGACTCCTCTGGATGGCATGGTGCAGCGCTGTCGACGCGGCGCTGCCGCCGGCGTAGAGCGCATCAAACGCGGCGCGCGGCATTTCCGCCAGCAGCGCGGCTTCGCGCACCGTCGCCGTGGATCCATGCGCGGTGCCCTCCAGCAGGCTCATGAAGCCGAACAGCTGCCCTGGGCCGAGCAGCGCCATGCGCCGCGTGCGCTGCGCATGGCTCGCCAGGATCTCCACCGCGCCGCGCAGCACCACAAATGCGGCCGCGGAGGGCTGGCCGGCGCTGAACACACCGTGCCCGCGCGGCAGTTCGAGCAGCCGCGCCGCCTCGAGGACTTCGGCGATCTCGGCGTCATCAAAACCCTCGAACACGGGCAGGAGCGCCAGGAACGGCTTGAAGTCGAAGGCGCTCTTCTTCGATCGCCTTATGCCGTCCAGCGGATCCGCAATGGCGGCAGTGGCCGCCGGCCGATCTTCGGGCGCCGCCACTTCCAGCACCTTGGCGTTCATCGCGCGCAGCTTGTGCGCGAGCACCAGCGTGAGCGCATGGCGCACGCGCTGCGCCTCGGGCGAGCGCTGCGCCGCCAGCGCGCGGAACTCGTCGCGATCGAGGTACCAGCCGTCGACGTTGGCGCTCGCCGTCACGGTCGCCGTCGCCGTGCCGCGCTCGAACAGCGCCATCTCGCCGAACAGACTGCCCGGTCCGAGCCGGGCGACGCTCAAGCGCTCGCCGCCGGGCAGCACCACGCTCGCCTCCGCCTCGCCCTCGCGCAACACGTACGCGCCACGTGAAGCCTCGCCGGCGCGCACCAGCCGCGCCCCCCGAGCAAACGACACCGGCCGCGCGACCGAGAGCAGCGCATTGCGCGCCGCATCATCCAGGCGCTCGAGAAACGGCCGCGGCGCATCGCCGGTCGACATCGTTTCCGAGTGTACACTCGGCCGGCTATGAACCCGGCCGACGGCCCGATCGACGCGAACAAGGTGCTGGCGGTGGTGCAGGCGGTGGCGCGCGAGGCGCGACCCAGCGTCGAGCCGCAAGTCGCGCTCGACAGCTCGCTCGAAAAGGAGCTCGGCCTGGACAGCCTGGCGCGCGTCGAGCTGGTGCTGCGTCTCGAACGCACGTTCGCCACCAGCCTGCCCGAGCAGGCGCTCGCCACCAGCGAGACGCCGCGCGACCTGCTGCGCTTTCTGCTCTCCAGCGCCGGCCAGGCGCCGCGCGCCGCCGACACCAGCGTCGCCAGCCTGTCGCTCGGCACCGACGTGCGCCCGCCGCTGCAGGCGCAAACGCTCACCGAGGCGCTCGAGTACCACGTCGAGCGCCAGCCCGAGCGGCTCACCGTGCACCTGTACGAAGAGGGCAAGGAAACGCCGATCACGTACCGGGAGCTGTACGACGGCGCGCTCGGCTACGCCGCGCGCCTCGCCGAGGCCGGCCTGCAGCCGGGCCAGATGGTGGCGATCATGCTGCCGACCTGCAAGGAGTACCTGTATTCGTTTTACGGCGTGCTGCTCGCGGGCGGCGTGCCGGTGCCGCTCTACCCGCCGGCG
Organism: Betaproteobacteria bacterium; assembly: GCA_029865405.1. The sequence goes on along the minus strand of JAOUGZ010000164.1, from coordinate 4,553 downwards.
CGGCTCACCACCATCGAAGACCACATGACGCGCCACGTCGGCATCCTGAAAAGCGCCGGTGCGACGATCATGATCACCATCCCCGAGGCGAAGGCGCTCGCCTACCTGCTGCGCGCGCAGGTGGAGAGCCTGCGTGCGGTGCTCATGCCCGCCGACCTGCAGGGCAGCGGCGCGGGCTTCGCGCCGGTGCGCGGCAAGACGGGCGACATCGGCTTCCTGCAGTACACCTCGGGCAGCACCGGCAGCCCGAAGGGCGTGGTGCTGTCGCACGCCAACCTGCTCGTCAACGTGCAGGCGATGGGCAAGGCGGTGAGCGCGAACGCCGACGACGTGTTCGTCAGCTGGCTGCCGCTCTATCACGACATGGGCCTCATCGGCGGCTGCTTCGCCACCATGTTCCTCGGCTTCCCGGTGGTGCTCATGTCGCCGCTCGCCTTCCTGTCGCGCCCCGGGAGCTGGATGCGCGCGATCCATCGCCATCGCGGCACGATCTCCGGCGGGCCGAACTTCTCCTATGAGTTGTGCCTGCGCCGCATCGCCGACGAGGAGATGGAAGGTATCGACCTCTCGTCCTGGCGCTTCGCCTTCAACGGCGCCGAGCCCGTCAGCCCGGAGACCATCACCGCGTTCGCGGATCGGTTTTCGCGCTGGGGCTTTCGCCGCAACTCGCTCTCCCCCGTCTACGGGCTGGCCGAGTGCACCGTCGGCGTGGCCTTCACCACGCCGGGCGAGCCCTGGCGCATGGATACGCTGGATCGCGAGCAGTTCTCGCAAACCGGCGAAGCGGCGCCGGCGCGGGCGGACGATCCATCGCCGCTCAAGGTGGTGGGCTGCGGCCACGTCGTCGAGGGCCACGACCTGCGCGTGGTGGACGCGGCGGGCCTCGAGTTGCCCGATGAACAGGAGGGCGCGCTGCAGTTCCGCGGCCCGTCGGCGACCTCGGGCTATTACCGCAATCCGGAGGCGACGAAGAAGCTGTTCGACGGCGCCTGGGTGAACACCGGCGACCGCGCTTACCTGAAGGAAGGCATGGTCTACATCACCGGCCGCGAGAAGGACATCATCATCCGCGGCGGGCGCAACATCAGTCCGTACGAGCTCGAGCACGCCGTGGGCGACCTCGGCGGCGTGCGCCGCGGCTGCGTGGCGGTGTTCGGCAGCCGCGACCCGGCGACCGGCACGGAGCGCGTGGTGGTGCTCGCGGAAATGCGCGCCGCGGATGCCTCGCGCCACAACGACCTGAAGCGCATGATCAACGAGCTGGCAGTGAGCCTGACCGGCGCGCCGGCCGACGACATCGTGCTCGCGCCGCCGGCGACCGTGCCGAAGACCTCGAGCGGCAAGATCCGCCGCGTGGCGGCGCGCGAGTTCTACGAGCGTGGCCCTTCGTCCGTGAAGCCGCAGGCGGTTTGGCTGCAGCTCGTGCGCCTGGTGCTGGCCGGCGCCGCGCCGCAGCTGCGCCGCACCTGGCGCACGGCGCGCGGCGCGCTTTATGCGCTGCGCGTATATCTCGCTTTCGGCCTGCTGTTTCCTTTTGCGCTGCTGAGCGCCGCGCTCACCGGGCCGAGAATCACCTGGCGCGTGGGCAGCGCGGTGTGCCGCGCATTCCTGCGCGCGGCGGGCCTGCCGCTCGTCGTGCGCGGCAAGGAGCAGGTCCCCGCCGGTCCGGCGGTGCTCGCCGTGAACCACACCAGCTATCTCGACGCCGTGGTCCTGGTGGCGGTGCTCGGGCCGCGCGCGCATGCCTTCGTCGCCAAGCGCGAGTTCGAGGCCAATCCGCTGATGCGGGTGCTCCTCAAGGGCTTCGGCACGATCTTCGTCGAGCGCTTCGACGTGCAAAAGAGCGCCGAGCACGCCGACGTGCTGGTGGAGGCGGTGCGCGCGGGCGCCACCCTGGTGATCTTTCCGGAGGGCACCCTGACGCGCAATACGGGCCTGGCGGCGTTTCGCGCCGGCGCTTTCCAGGTGGCGGCGCAGGCGGGCGTGCCGGTGGTGCCGGTGGCCTTGCGCGGCGTGCGCTCGGTGCTCCGGGACGGCACCTGGTACGCGCGGCGCGCGCCGATTGCGGTCACGGTGTGCGCGCCCATCGCCGCCGACGGCGAGGACTGGGCGGCGAGCGTGCGGCTGCGCGATCGCGTGCGTGCCGAGATCCTCAAGCACTGCGGCGAGCCCGACCTCGCGCCCGCGGCGCGCAAGGGCGACGCTACGCCCTGACCGCGCCCTCGAGGAAACGCTCGAGCGCGCGCACCGGCGCCTCGTCGCCGTACAAGCCGGCGCGGCCGGCGACCATGCGCTCGCGCACCTCGCCCCAATAGGCGGCGTCCTGTGCCAGCCGCACCGCGATCCGCACGTAGTCGGCCTCGGCGCCCGCCACCAGCTCGTCGAGGCCCATGCGGCGCAGGATGCCGCTCGCCAGGCGCCCGCGCAGGAATCGCCCCTCCCAGGCGGCGACCGGCAGCCCGCACTCGATCGCCTGCAGGGCAGAGTTGAAGCCGGAGAACCCCAGCGTATCCAGGTACACGTCAGCCTGCGACAGGAGACCGTGGAACGACGCACGGTCCTGCCAGGGCACGATGGCCACGGTCGCCGAAAAATCGACCCCCGCGTCGGCGAACCTGCGCGCCAGACGATCGCGCAGGCGCAGCATCAGCTGCGGCACATTGGGCGCGAAGAACACGAGCTGGCAATCGCCCAGGCGGCGCGCAATCTCCGCCAGCACGGCGTCGTGCCGCGGGGCGTACTTGAACGGCGTGCCGGCGCACACCAGCAGCGGTACATCCGCGCGCAGGCCGAGCGCCGCGAAATCCACGTCGCGCGGCGCCGCCTTCTGCGGCTCGATGCACACGCCCAGTCCGGGCAGGCGCACCAGCCGCTCCGTGTAATGCGCCTGCGCCTGGGGCGGCTCGAGCGCATCGGCGGACAGGAAATAGTCCATCGTCGGCAGTCCCGAGGTGTGCGGGTGTCCCCATGCCACGGCCTGCACCGGCGCGAGGCGCAGGCTCGCCAGCTTCGCCGTGATCGGGTCCATGCCGATCTCCGGGTAGATCAGCACATCCATCTGGTGGCCGAGTATCAGCTGCGTCCATTCGACGATGTCGCTCTTGCCGTACACGTAATGCGTGGCTTGGGTCTTCGCCTGCGCGGTTTCCACGTCGTTTGTGTTCCCGAGGTGGAACAGGCGCACGTCGAAACGCGCACGGTCCAGATGCTTCAGCCAGCCCTTGACGATCGCGTTCCAGACCGAATGATCATGGATGTGCGCGGAGACGATGCCGACCCGGATCTCGGCGCGGGTGACCGGCGCGGGCATCGGCAGCCGCGTAGCCGCTTGCCACGTGCCCATCAGCTCGGCGCACAGCGCCCCGTAGCGCGCCATGACCTCGCGATGGTCGGCCTCCTGGTAGGCCAGATAGAACGGCTGCTGCGTGCCCACGGCCCGCGCCGTCTTCTCGGCGCCGAGTTCGCGGCACCAGGGCCCGAGCGCCTCGAGTTCCGCCTCGAAATCGGCGCGACCGCGCGTCGCATCGGCCTCGTCGGCGGCCACCATCGGCAGCCGCGACATCGCCTGGGCCCAGCGCGCCTCGGCGTACCCGGGATCGATGTCCAGCGCCCTGCGATAGCAGGCAACCGCCGCGGACGTGTCGCCCATCGCCTTCAACGCGTTGCCGAGGCCGAAATGCGCCTCCGCCAGGTCCGGGCGCCCCTCGAGCAGCGCGCGATACGCGGCAACGGCGTCGCCGAGCCGCCCGCGCTCGCGCATCAGCGCTGCGGCATTGAGGCGCGCGTCCGCGAATTCGGGCCATAGCGCGACCGCCCGCTCGAAACACTGCATCGCCTCGTCGCTCTTGCCCTGATGCGCAAGGGCGTTGCCCAGGTTGTTGTACGCCTCCGCGAATTGCGCGCCGCGCTCGATGGCGGCACGGTAGGCCGCGATCGCCTCGTCGAAGAAGCCCTTTTCGCGCAGCACATTGCCCACGTTGTAATGCGCGATCGCGAGCCCGGGCTTGAGCGCGACCGCGCGCTGGCAGGCGGCGAGCGCCTCGTCGAGCCTGCCGGTGCCGCTGAGGACGGCGCCGAGACTGCTATGGGCCTCCGCCATGTCCTTGTCCGCCGCGAGCGCCGCCTGCAGCGCCTCGATGGCCTGCGCCGGGCGGCCGAGCGTGGCCAGTGTCTCGCCCAGGCGCAGGTGCGCTTCAGCGAACGCCGGATCGATGGACAAGGCGGTTCGATAGGAGGACACGGCTTCCTCGCCGCGCCCAAGGCGCCGCAGCAGGGAGGCGAGGTTGAAATGCGCATCGGTGTAAGCCGGGGCTCTCGCGGCTGCTTCCCGGAAGCACGCCAGGGCCTCCTCCAGCCGACCGACTCGGCGCCAGGCCTCGCCCAGGTTGTTGTGCGCGGCGGCGCTGGCGGGGTCGACCTGCAGCGCCTGCGAGATATGCGCTGCGGCATCCTCCGGTCGAGCCGTCTGCAACGCGAGAATGCCAAGAAGGTGCAGCGCGTCGAAGTTGCGCGGCTCGCGCGCCAGCACGGATTCATAGCCGGCGCGCGCCCCG
>JAOUGZ010000163.1 GCA_029865405.1 Betaproteobacteria bacterium | reverse complement strand
GACCGCGCTTCCTGCGTCGAGACCCGGCCGCGCCGCCGGCTTGCCGGTGCCGTCGCCCGGTCCGCCTGGGGTCCCTGGCCCGCCTGGCGCCGCCGGCTTGCCGTCGGCACCCGCGATCGACAGCGTACCGCTGACCCGGTCGAGCACAATCACATCGCCCGGGTAGATCCAGTGCGGATTTCTGATCTGTTCGCGGTTGAAATTCCAGATCTCGGGCCAGCGCCAGGGCGAATCGGTGAAACGCTCGGAGATTCCCCACAAGGTGTCGCCGCGCACGACGACGTAGCGATCCGGGGCATCCGCCTTGAACGCCAGAGGCGTCTGCGGGATCTGCGCGAGCGCCGCGCCGGTGGTCAGGCCGCTGAGGGCAAAAACGAGCGCTGTGATAGACTTACGCAATTGGTCGTGCATGATGCCCCCGAACCTCATCCATGTTCCCGGGCCGGCTTGAAATGCCCCTTCGCGAGCCAAATGTAGCACAAACCTCGAACTGTTTATCTGGTGCCTTAGATTCTGCATCTAATTTGTTCAATTTGCAACGCTATTTACCGTCCCGATGGCCCTGCTGAATATTCTGCGCTACCCTGATGGCCGCCTTCACAAGGTGGCTCTCCCCGTCACCGTGTTCGACGAGTCCCTGAAGAAGCTGGTCCACGACATGGCCGCGACCATGTATGCCGCGCCTGGGATTGGCTTGGCGGCGTCGCAGGTGGACGTGCACAAGCAGGTCATCGTCGTCGACGTTTCGGAACGCCACGATTCACTGGTCGTACTGGTCAATCCCGAGATCCTCGACGCGTCAGGCGTTTCCGACATCGAGGAGGGCTGCCTGTCGGTTCCGGGCGTCTATGAGATCGTCGAGCGCGCCGAACGCGTCAAGGTGCGCGCCTTCGACCAGAGCGGCAACCCCTTTACGCTCGAAGCGCAAGGTCTGCTCGCGGTGTGCATCCAGCACGAAATGGATCACCTGAAGGGCAAGGTCTTCGTCGAGCACCTGTCGCAGCTCAAGCAGCAGCGCGTGCGCGCCAAGCTCGCCAAGCAGCTGCGCAAGAGCGCCTAGCACCTTCCTGCGCCTCGTCTTCGCGGGCACTCCGGCGTTTGCAGAGCGCGCGCTCGCCGCGCTGCTCGACGCCGGCCACGACGTGGCGTTGGTCCTCACGCAACCTGACCGCCCCGCCGGGCGCGGCATGCGTCCCGGACAAAGCGCCGTGAAACGGCTCGCCATGGCGCAGGGGCTCGACGTCCTTCAGCCCGCCACGCTTCGCGATGGCGCCACGCAGGCGCGCATCCGCGCAGCAAGGCCCCAGTGTCTGGTCGTGGCGGCCTATGGCCTCCTGCTGCCGCAGGTGGTACTCGATGCAGCGCCCGGGGGTGCGCTCAACATCCACGCCTCGCTCCTGCCGCGCTGGCGCGGCGCGGCGCCGATCCAGCGCGCCCTGCTCGCTGGCGACCGGGAGACCGGGATCACCATCATGCGCATGGACGCGGGACTCGACACCGGGCCGCTGCTCGCGCAGGAGCGGATTGCCGTCCTGCCCGACGACGACGCGCAGTCGCTGCACGACCGGCTCGCAGCGCTGGGCGCGCGCATGATCGTCACCGCGCTCGCGGATGCGGCCGCCGAGCGCGCGCACGCCGAGCCACAACCCGCGACGGGCGCCACCTACGCGCGCAAGATCGACAAGCGCGAGGCCGAAATCGACTGGCGGCGGCCGGCAACGGAAATCGAGCGCAGCATACGCGCCTTGCGCCCGACGCCAGGGGCCGCGGCGCGGCTGCGCGGCGAACCGATCAAGATCTGGCGCGCGGGCATCCGTGCCGCGCAGGGCGTCCCCGGCACTGTTATCGCCTCGGGCGATGAGGGTGTACTGGTCGCCTGCGGCGAGCAGGCGTTACTGGTGACCGAGTTGCAGCGCGCTGGCGGCAAGCGGCTGGCCGCCGGCGACTTACTGCGCGGCTGCGCCATTGCGCCCGGCGAGCGGCTGCAATGACGCGCATGGCGGCTCTGGCGCCGGCGCTCGCTGAGGCGGCGCGCGCGGTGGCGGGCGTCGCCGCGGGGCGCAGTCTCGAACCGCCCAGCGAGCTGGGCGAAGCGCGTAGCGCGGTTCTCGATCTGTGCAACGGTACATTGCGGCGCTACGGCAGGGTCCAGGCCCTGGTGCGCTGGCTGTCGCGAAAAGGAGAAGCCGCACCGCAGGTGCAGGCGCTGCTCTGGTGCGCGCTCTACGCGCTGGACAGTGGGCGCTACGCCGCGTACACGGTCGTCGACCAGGCGGTGCGCGCCTGCGCGCTCATCGAGCAGTGGCCGGCGCGCGGCTACGTCAACGGCGTCCTGCGCAACTACCTGCGCGACCGCGACTCGCTCGAGCGGCGAGTGCTCGCCGATGTCGAGGCGCGCTACCAGCACCCAAGCTGGTGGATCGAGACGCTGCAGCGGGAGCAGCCACAGCGCTGGCAGTTGATCCTTGAAGCGGGAAACACACATCCGCCGATGTGCCTGCGTGCTAATCGACGGCGCGTGCAAGCCGCAGACTATCTCGCGCAGCTCGACGCCGCCGGCCTGCCGGCGCGCAGCCTGGGCGAGTGCGCGCTGCTGCTTGAAAAGCCGGTGCCGGTGGAGCGCCTGCCCGGATTCGCGCAGGGCCTGGTCTCGGTCCAGGACGCGGGCGCGCAGCACGGTGCGCGCCTGCTCGATCTGGTAGCGGGGCAACGCGTGCTGGATGCCTGCGCCGCGCCGGGCGGCAAGAGCGCGCATATTCTCGAGAGCGCGGACGTCGAATTGACGGCGCTCGACGCGGATGCGGCGCGCGCGGCGCGCGTCGCGCCCGGATTGGCGCGCCTGGGGCTCGCGGCCAGGGTGCTGGCGGCGGATTGCACCGCGCTCGACGCCTGGTGGGACGGGCGCCCGTACGATCGCGTGCTGGCCGACGTCCCCTGCACGGGCTCGGGCGTGGTGCGGCGCCACCCGGACATCAAGTGGCTGCGCCGCGCCGACGACGTGCGCGGCTTCGCTCGACGCCAGGCGGCGATCCTCGACGCGCTTTGGCGGGTCCTCGCCCCGGGTGGTAAATTGCTGTATGTCACCTGCTCTGTTTTCCGGGAAGAAAACGATGCAGTGCTGGAGTCATTCAGCGCGCGTGCGGCGCGCGTGCGGCGCGCCCCGCTTCCTGAAAGCGCGCGGGCGCAGTTGCTGCCGTGCGCGGAGCACGACGGCTTTTACTACGGCCTGCTAGAGAAAGCCGCCTGACGCGGCGCGCAATGCGCATCAGCGCCACCTGCTCGGGTTTCATCGTCGCGCTGGCCTGCGCCGCCGCCGTGTGCGCGCGGGCCGACGAAATCGACGTCGTCGACGCGCGTCTTGCCGCCTCCGAGGAAGGCCTGCTGCTCAGCGCCGATTTTGCTTTCGACTTCAGCGCGCGCCTGCAGGAGGCGGTCGCCAACGGCGTCCCCCTGCACTTCGTCGTCGACTTCGAATTGACCCGGCCGCGCTGGTGGTGGTTCGATGAGGACACCGCATCGCGGCATACGCAGTGGCGGCTGTCCTATCATGCCCTGTCGCGCCAGTACCGGCTGTCGAGCGGCGCACTGCACCAGAACTTCACCACGCTGGACGAGGCACTCGAGGTGATGCGGCGCCTGCGCAATTGGCTGGTGCTGGAGCGTTCCGTGCCGCTGACGGGCGCCCAGTACGAAGTGGCGGTACGCATGCGCCTCGATACCGCGCAATTGCCGCGGCCGCTGCAGGTCAGCGCCCTCACCAATCGCGAGCTGCGGCTCGAATCGCCGTGGAAGCGCTTCATCTTCCTGCCGCCGAGGCCGCCCGCGCAACCGCTGCCGGCGCCAGCACCGGCCGGCGCCCCGGCGGCGCGCGAACCGCGGGACAGCGCCGTGCGATGAGAACGCTGCTCATTGTCGGCGCGGCGCTTGCGGGCGTGCTGCTGTTCCTTCTGGCAACGGCGAGCGCGGCCGACTCGACGCTGCTCGCCGAGCACTATCCCCTGCTGCTGGGGCTGAACGCCGCGCTCGCCGGCGCCTTGGCCGCGCTGGTGGGCTATCAGCTGGTCGCCCTCCTGCGCCGCTATCGCGCGCGCGTGTTCGGCTCGCGGCTGACGTTGCGCTTTCTCGTCCTGTTCGCGCTGATGGCCGTGCTGCCCGGGGCGCTCGTCTATACGGTGTCGGTGCAGTTTCTCACCAAGAGCATCGAGTCCTGGTTCGACGTCAAGGTCGACGCAGCGCTCGAGGGCGGCATCAGCCTGGGCCAGTCGGTGGTCGACCGCATGATGGCGGAGATGCAGGCAAAAGCGCGCTCGATGGCGCTCGAGCTTGCCGATCAATCCTCCACCCAGCAGGTGGGGATACTCAACCGACTGCGCGAGCAGGCCGGCGTGCAGGAAGCTGTCCTGCTCGGCTCGGGCGGCACCCTGCTGGCGAGCGCCACGGACGAGGTATCCCGCTTCCTGCCGGAGCTGCCCTCGGCGCAGATGCTGCGCCAGGCGCGCTCGGCGCAGGCCTACAGCTCGGTAGACGCGCCGGAGGGCCGGCCCCTCGCCGTGCGCATCGTCGTGCCGGTGACCGGGCTGGCGATCGCCGACGAGGCGCGATTCCTGCAACTGCGCCAGGCCGTGCCGACGGGTCTGGCGCGCAGCGCGCAGGCGGTGGAGGAGGCCTATCGCGACTACCGCGAGCTGGCCGTTTCGCGCCAGGGCCTGCGGCGCATCTACATCGTGACGCTGACCCTGGCCCTGCTGATGGCGCTGTTCGTCGCCATGTCGCTCGCCGCCATCCTGTCGGCGCGCTTGTCGGCGCCGCTCGCCAACCTGGCGCGCGCCACGCAGGCGGTGGCGCGAGGCGACTTCTCGCCGCGCCCGCCGGTGACCAGCCGCGACGAGCTGGGCGTGCTCACCGAATCCTTCAACTCGATGACGCGACAGCTGGACGAGGCGCGCAAAGTGGTCGAGTCCAACCGCGTTGCCCTTGAAACGGCGAATGCGTCGCTCGAAAACATCCTCGCCAACCTCTCGGCCGGGGTGCTGGTGTTCGATCGCGAGCTGCGCCTGACCATTTCCAACCGTGGCGCCGCGGAGATCCTGGGCGGCGAGCTGGGCACGGTTGCGGGACAGCCGCTCAACGCATGGAGCGGCGCGCTGGAGACGTTCGCGGCGGCGGTGCGCGAGCAGTTTCTCGCACACCGCGAACGTACCTGGCAGCTGGAAATCACGCTCCGCGGCACCGGCAAGACGCTGCTCGCGCGCGGCGCGGCGCTGCCCGGCGCAACTGGCGGCGGCTACGTGCTGGTCTTCGACGACATCACGCAGCTGATCCAGGCCCAGCGCGCCACGGCCTGGGCGGAAGTGGCGCGCCGTCTCGCGCACGAGATCAAGAATCCCCTCACGCCGATCCAGTTGTCGGCCGAACGGCTGGAGATGAAGCTCGCGGACCGGCTCGTCGCCGAAGACGCGGAGGTCCTGCGGCGCAATACCCAGACCATCGTCAATCAGGTGACGGCGCTGAAGTCCATGGTGGACGATTTCGGCGATTACGCGCGACTGCCTGCGCCGGTCCAGGCCGGCCTTGACCTGAACGCGCTCGTCACCGACGTGCTGGCGCTGTATGAGAACTCGCGGGTGCCGATCGCCAAGCGCCTGGCGCCCAGGCTGCCCGCGGTATGGGCTGATAGCGCGCAGATCCGGCAGGTGATCCACAATCTGGTGCAGAACGCCCAGGACGCGCTGGAGAACCGCAAGGAGCCGCGCCAGCAGCCGGCGATCGAGGTGGGCACCGATCTCGCCGGCGACAAGGTGCGCCTGTCGGTGTCCGACAACGGCGACGGCTTTCCCGAGGAGCTGATGGCGCGCATCTTCGAGCCCTATGTGACCACCAAGCCCCGCGGCACGGGACTGGGCCTCGCCATCGTCAAGAAGATCGTCGACGAGCATCACGGCTCGATCGCGATCGAGAACCGACCCGAGCGCGGCGCCTCGGTCAGCGTGCTGCTGCCGCTCTCGGAAGCGGCCTAGGGGGCACATGGCGCAAATCCTGGTGGTCGACGACGAAATGGGGATCCGCGAATTGCTCTCGGAAATCCTGGCGGACGAAGGGCACGCGGTGCTGCTCGCCGAAAGTGCCAGCGCGGCGCGCAGCCTGCGCGAGGCGAAGCGTCCCGATCTGGTGCTGCTCGACATCTGGATGCCGGACACCGATGGCATCACCCTGCTCAAGGAATGGGCGAGCAGCGGCCAGTTGACCATGCCGGTGGTGATGATGTCCGGGCACGGCACCATCGAGACCGCGGTCGAGGCGACGCGCATCGGCGCGCTCGACTACCTGGAGAAGCCGATCGCGCTGCAGCGCCTGCTGAACACCGTGA
>JAOUGZ010000162.1 GCA_029865405.1 Betaproteobacteria bacterium | reverse complement strand
GCCGCAGGGCAGCCGCGCCAGCCGCGGCAAGCCGGTGGTGAACATGTTCCCGCTCGAAGAAGGCGAGAAGATCACGGCCGTAGTGCCGGTGAAGGAATTCGACGAGCAGCACTTCGTGCTCATGGCGACGGCGCGTGGCACGGTGAAGAAGACGCCGCTCGCCGAGTTCTCGCGCCCGCGGCCGAGCGGCATCATCGCCGTCAGCCTCGAGGAGGGCGACTACCTGGTGGGCGGCGTGCTCACCGACGGCAGCGCGGACGTGATGCTGTTTTCCTCGGAAGGCAAGGCGGTGCGCTTCGCCGAGTCCGAGGTGCGGCCGATGGGACGGCAGGCGGGCGGCGTGCGCGGCATGCGCCTGCCCGATGACGGCAGCCAGCGCGTGGTGTGCATGCTGGTGGCGAGCGACGAAAGCCGCACCGTGCTCACCGCGACCGAGCACGGCTACGGCAAGAGAACGCCGATCTCCGAATACACCAAGCACGGCCGCGGCGGCCAGGGATTGATCGCCATCCAGGCCTCGGACCGGAACGGTCTGCTGGTGGGCGCCGTGCTGGTCGAGGACAGCGACGAGGTGATGCTGATCTCCACCGGCGGCGTGCTCATCCGCACCAAGGTGGCGCAGATCCGCGAGCAGGGCCGCTCCACGCAGGGCGTGACGCTGATCGCGCTCGGCGAGGGCGAGAAACTCGCCGGCCTGGAGCGCATCGAGGAAAAGGACGAGGAAGGACCCGGCAACGGCAACGGCAATGGCAATGGCGGCGACGACGAGGCGCCGTTGCCACCTTCCGAGGAACCGCCGCCGACGGTTCACTGATGAAGCGCGTGTTCAACTTCGGCGCCGGCCCGGCGATGCTGCCGGCGGAAGTGCTGGCGCGCGCCGGCGACGAGATGCTCGACTGGCGCGGCTGCGGCATGGGCGTGATGGAGATGAGCCACCGCGGCAAGGAGTTCATGGCCATCGCCGTGGAAGCCGAGGCTGACCTGCGCGAGCTGCTCGCAATCCCTGCGCACTACAAGGTGCTGTTCCTGCAGGGTGGGGCGACGCTGCAGTTCGCCCAGGTGCCGATGAACCTGCTGCGCGGCAGGGCGGGCGCCGACTACGTGGTCACCGGCGAGTGGTCGAAGAAGGCGGTGAAGGAGGCAAAGGCCTATTGCGACGTGCACGTTGCGGCAAGCTCGGAGGATCGCCAGTTCGCGTACGCGCCGCGCGACTGGAAGCTGCGCCGCGACGCCGCCTACGTGCACTACTGCTCCAACGAGACCATCGGCGGCGTGGAGTTTCACTGGGTCCCGGACACGGGCGCGGTGCCGCTGGTCGCCGACGCCTCCTCGCACTTCCTGTCGCGTCCGCTGGCAGTGGAGAAATTCGGGCTGATCTACGCCGGCGCGCAGAAGAACGCCGGCCCGGCCGGGCTCACGCTGGTCATCGTGCGCGAGGACCTGATCGGGCAGGCGGCGAAGGGTACGCCCACGGTGATGGACTACAAGCAGCAGGCCGACGCCGGCTCGATGCTCAACACGCCCGCGACCTACTCGATGTACATCGCGGGGCTGGTCTTCAAGTGGCTGAAGCAGCTGGGCGGCCTCGCGGAGATCGAGCGGCGCAACGTGGCAAAGGCGCAACTGCTGTACGACACCATCGACGCGGGCCGCTTCTACGCCAACCCGGTGGACAAGGCCGATCGCTCGCGCATGAACGTGACTTTCCGGCTGCCCGATGAACGGCTCGACGCGCCTTTTCTCGAGGGCGCGGAGGCGCGCGGCCTGTCGCAGCTCAAGGGGCATCGCGCGGTGGGCGGCATGCGCGCTTCCATTTACAACGCGATGCCGCTCGAAGGCGTGCAGCAGCTGGCCGCCTATATGCGTGAATTCGCGGCGCGCCATGGCTGAGCGGCCGCTACAGCTCGAGGTGCTGGTGCTGAACCGCGTTGCGCAGGCCGGCCTGCAGCGCTTTCCGGCCGAGCGCTACGCGCTGGTCACCGACTCGACATCGCCCGACGTGGTGCTGGTGCGCTCGCAAGACCTGCATGGCGCTGCGCTTGGCGATCGCGTGCAGGCGGTGGGCCGCGCCGGCGCCGGCACCAACAACATCCCGGTCGGCGAGTTCTCCGCGCGCGGCGTGCCGGTGTTCAACACCCCGGGCAGCAACGCCAACGCCGTCAAGGAACTGGTGATCGCGGGCCTGCTGATCGCGGCGCGCAACCTCGCTCCGGCGCTCGATTTCGTGCGCGGCCTGGACAAGTCAGCGCCGGACCTCGAACGGCGCATCGAGGACGGCAAGAAGGCGTTCGCCGGGGGCGAGCTCCCGGGTCAAACGCTCGGCGTCGTCGGCCTGGGCAAGATCGGCAGCCTGGTGGCGGACGCGGCGATTCGCCTCGGCATGCAGGTGATCGGCCACGACCCCGACATCACGGTGGAGGGCGCCTGGAGCCTGCCCTCGCAGGTGCGCCGCGCGGCCTCGGTCGACGAGCTGCTGCGCGCAAGCCGCTTCGTCACGCTGCACGTGCCGCTCGTCGAGCGCACGCGCCATCTGGTCAACGCAAAGAACATCGGCCTGATGCGCGAGGGCGCCATCCTGCTCAACTTCTCGCGCGAGGGCGTGGTGGAGGAGCCTGCGGTGCTGGCGGCGCTCGCGGCGAAGCGGCTGCGCTGCTACGTCACCGACTTCCCGACGGCGGCGCTGATCGGCGCGCCCGGCGTGGTGGCGCTGCCGCACCTGGGCGCTTCGACGCAGGAGGCCGAGGAGAACTCCGCGGTGATGGTGGTCGACCAGGTGCGCGAGTACCTCGAGCACGGCAACCTGCGCAATGCGGTCAACTTCCCCGAGGCGGTGATGGCGCGCGAGTCGCCGTACCGCCTGGCGATCGCCAATGCCAACGTGCCCGACATGCTGGCGCGCATCTCCCACGCCATGGGCGAGCGCGGCATCAATATCCACAACATGCTGAACAAGTCCCGGGGCGACATCGCCTACACCCTCGTCGACGTCGACAGCCCGGTGCCGGCGGCGGCGCTCGCTGCGCTGCGCGCCATCGACGGCGTGCTCGCGGTCAGATATCTTCCGCTCGAGCCATGAGCGGGGATATCGGCAAGCTGCGTACCGAGATCGACGCGCTCGACGGCGAGCTCGTCGAGCTGCTGCAGCGGCGCGCGCGGCTCGCGCAGCGCATCGGCGGCCTGAAGGGCGATGCGCCGGCCTACCGTCCGGAGCGCGAAGCGGAGATCCTGCGCCGTATCGCGGCGCGCGGCGGCGACCCGCTGAGCGCCGAGGCGCTGACGCGCGTGTTCCGCGAAGTCATCTCCGCGTGCCGTGGCCTCGAGCAGCCGATCCGCGTCGCCTACCTGGGGCCGCAGGGCACGTTCAGCGAGCAGGCGGTGCGCCGCCATTTCGGCGGTGGCGTGGAGGCGCTGCCTGGGGCCCTGATCGACGAGGTGTTCCGCCGCTGCGAGTCGGGCGATGCGCAGTTCGCGGTGGTGCCGGTGGAGAATTCCACCGAGGGCGCGGTCGGGCGCTCGCTCGACCTGCTGCTGGTCACACCGCTCAGGATCTGCGGAGAAGTGGAACTGCGCGTGCAGCAGAACCTGATGGCCAAGGGCGGCGATGCCACGAGCCTGAAGCGCGTGTACGCGCATGCGCAGTCCCTCGCGCAGTGCAGCGTCTGGCTGAATCGCAACCTGCCGGGCGCCGAGCGCGTGCCGGTGGCCTCGAACGCCGAGGCCGCCGAGCGTGCCGGCCGCGAATCCGGCACCGGCGCGCTCGCCAGCGAGGCCGCCGCCGAGCGCTACGGCCTGAAGCTGCTGGCGCGCGCGGTCGAGGACGACCCCAACAACACCACGCGCTTCCTGGTGCTGGGCACGCTGGAGCCGGCGCCGACCGGCCGCGACCGCACCTCGCTCGTCATGTCGGCCGAGAACAAGCCCGGCGCCGTGCACGCGCTGCTCACCCCGCTCGCCGAGAACGACGTCAGCATGACGCGCATCGAGTCGCGGCCGGCGCGCGCCATGAGGAGCGCGCTGTGGGAGTACGTGTTCTTCATCGATCTCGAAGGCCACGAAAGAGACGAGCGCGTCGCCGCCGCGCTCGCCGCGCTGCGCCGCAAGGCGCCGTTTCTCAAGGTGCTCGGCTCCTACCCGGCGGCAAGCGCATGACCGGACGCCCCGCCATGCCCATGGACCCCTGCGAGATCTCGCCGTCGTACGTGCGCTCGATCGCGCCGTACCAGCCCGGCAAGCCGATCTCGGAGCTCGCGCGCGAGCTGGGGCTGAAGGAGGACACGATCGTCAAGCTCGCCTCCAACGAGAACCCGCGCGGCATCGGCCCACGCACCCGCGCCGCCATCGAGCGCGCGCTCGGCGACGTCGCGCGCTACCCGGACGGCAACGGCCACGCGCTGAAGACGGCGCTGTCGGCCCGCTACGGCGTGGACATGGCGCAGATCGTGCTCGGCAACGGCTCCAACGACGTGCTCGAGCTGGTGGCGCTCGCCTTTCTCGGCCCGGGGCGGGCGGCGGTGTACTCGCAACACGCCTTCGCCGTGTACCCGCTCGCCACGCAGGCGCGCGGCGCGCGCCGCATCGTCGTGCCGGCGACGGACTACGGCCACGACCTCGAGGCTATGGCGCGCGCGGTGGACGACGAGACCTGCGTGGTGTGGATCGCCAACCCGAACAACCCTACCGGCACGCTCGCCCCGCCCGAGGCGCTCGAAGCGCTCGTGCGCCGCGTGCCCGAGCGCGTCATCGTCGTCATCGACGAGGCCTACAACGAATACCTGCCGGCCGACCTGCGCACCGACACCGTGAAGTGGATCAAGCGCCACCCCAATCTCGTCGTCACGCGCACCTTCTCCAAGGCCTATGGCCTCGCCGGCCTGCGCGTGGGCTACGCACTCGCGCACCCCTCGGTGGCCGATGTCATGAACCGCGTGCGCCAGCCCTTCAACGTGAACAGCATCGCGCTGGAGGCGGCCGCGGCGGCGCTCGAGGACATGGAGTTCGTCGCCCGCAGCTTCGCCGGCAACCTTCAGGGCATGCGCCAGCTGCGCGAGGGCGCCGAACGGCTCGGGCTTTCGTTCATTCCGTCGTACGCGAACTTCCTCACCATCCGGGTCGGCAAGGCGCAGGAGATCTACAAGCGGCTGCTGCGGCGCGGTGTCATCGTGCGCCCGGTGGGCGGCGGCTACGATCTGCCCGAGCACCTGCGCGTCACCGTCGGCACGGAGGAGGAGAACGAGAGGTTCCTTTCGGCGCTGGCGGCGAGCCTGAAAGACTGATGCGCTTTCCCAAGGTCGCCGTGGTCGGCGTCGGCCTGATCGGCGGTTCCTTCGCCCTCGCGCTCAAGGCCGCCAAGGCCTGCCGCCAGGTCGTGGGCGTCGGCCGCAGCGCCGCCAACCTCGAGCTGGCCAGGCAGAAGGGGATCGTCGATGCGATCGGCGCCGGTGTGGAGGATGCCGACCTGATCCTCATCGCGACGCCGGTGGCGCAATATGCGCGCGTGCTGTCCGCGCTCGCGCCGCAGATAAAGCCCTCGGCCCTCGTCACCGACGCGGGCAGCACCAAGCGCGACGTGGTGGCAGCGGCGCGCGCCGCGCTCGGCAAGAAGATCGCCCAGTTCGTGCCCGCGCATCCGATCGCCGGCGCGGAAAAAAGCGGCGCCGGCGCAGCGGCTGCAGAATTGTTTCGCGGCAAGCGCGTGGTGCTCACGCCGCTGCCGGAGAATGCCGACGCCACGGTGCAGGCGGTGGAGGAAGCGTGGCGCGCCTGCGGCGCGCGCGTCGGCCGCATGAGCCCGGAGGAGCACGACGCGGTGTTCGCCGCCGTCAGCCACCTGCCACACCTGCTGGCTTACGCGCTGGTGCATGAGGTCGCCGCGCGCGACAACTCGGCGCAGCTCTTCGGCTATGCAGCGGGGGGCTTTCGCGATTTCACGCGCATCGCCTCCAGCCATCCGGAAATGTGGCGCGACATCTGCGCGGCAAACCGCGATCGCCTGCTCGACGAGCTCGACCGCTATGTCGCCAAGCTGCGCGCGGTGCGTCCGCTCGTGGAAAGCGGCGACGGCGCCGCCCTGGAGAAGCTCTTCGCCGAAGCGCGCGCCGCGCGCGAGCGCTGGCTGAACGGAGAGTACGAGTGAGCGCGCTCGATCTCGGGCCGTTCACCCGCGCCGCCGGCACGGTGCGGCTGCCGGGGTCGAAGAGCATCTCCAACCGCGTGCTGCTGCTCGCCGCGCTGGCGCAGGGCGAGACGAAAGTGGGCGGCCTGCTCGATGCCGACGATACGCAGGTCATGCGCGCGGCCCTCGGCAAGCTCGGCGCGCAGCTCGGCGTCAAGCAAGCCGAGCTCTTCCTCGGCAATGCGGGCACCGCGTTCC
>JAOUGZ010000161.1 GCA_029865405.1 Betaproteobacteria bacterium | reverse complement strand
GGTGGTGATCAATGTGTCATGGCTGGGCGAGCGCATCGAGTCGCGCCTGGGCGACGGCGGCGCGTTCGGCCTGACCCTCGCCTATTCGCGCGAGGCGCAGCCGCTCGAGTCCGCGGGCGGCATCGCGCAGGCGCGGGAGCTCCTCGGCGCGGCGCCCTTCGCCCTGGTGAACAGCGACGTGTATTGCGATTTCGATCTCGCCGGGCTTCGCCGCCACGCGCTGGGCGGGCACCTCGCGCACCTGGTGCTCGCGCCCAACCCGGCGCACCATCCGCGGGGCGATTTCTCCCTCGCCGGCGGCAGGGCGGGAAACGCCGGCGCGCCGCGCTACACTTACACGGGCATCGCGCTCATCGACCCGGCGCTCGTCGCGCCGGTGCGCGCGGGCGAGCGGGCGCAGCTCGCGCCGCTGTTGCGCGCGGCAGCCGAAGGCGGGCGGCTCTCGGGCGAGCTGCACGCGGGCGTCTGGCTCGACGTCGGCACGGCCGAGCGCCTGGCCGAACTCGAAGCGCGGCTCGCCGCAACCGGGGAAAGGACATGAAAGCCAACGATCTCAGAGCGGATGTCGCGGTGCATGCCGAGCGCCGGCGCCGGCTTGCCGCCGCCATCGGCGAGGGCGTCGCGGTGGTGCCCACCGCGCCGGAGCGTACGCGCAACCGCGATTCGCACTACCCGTACCGCTACGACAGCTACTTCTACTACCTCACCGGATTCCAGGAGCCCGAGGCGGCGCTCGTGCTGGTCGGCGGCCCCGAGCCGCGTGCCCTGCTCTACTGCCGCGAGAAGAACCCCGAGCGCGAGATCTGGGACGGCTTCCGGCACGGGCCCGGGGGCGCGCGCGAGCGCTTCGGATTCGACGAGGCCCATCCCATCGCGGTGCTCGACGAGGCGATGCCGGCGCTGCTCGCCGACCGTGCCGCGCTCTGGTATCCGGTGGGCGCCGACGCCGAGTGGGATGCGCGTGCCCTGCGCTGGCTGAACGCGGTGCGCGCCAACGCGCGCGCCGGCGTGGCCGCACCGCAGGCGCTGCACAACGTATGCGCGCCGCTGGACGAGATGCGGCTCGTGAAGGACGCACACGAGCTCGCCCTGATGCGCCGCGCGGCGGCGATTTCCGCCGCGGCCCACCGCCGCGCCATGCTCGCCGCGCGTCCCGGGCGCCGCGAGTACGAGGTCGAAGCGGAGCTCCTGCACGAGTTCCGCACGAGCGGCGCGCAGTTTCCCGCCTATTCGCCGATCGTCGCCGGCGGCGCCAACGCCTGCATCCTGCACTACGTGCAGAACGACGCGCAGCTCCACGAAGGCGCGCTGCTGCTCATCGACGCCGGCTGCGAGCTCGCGGGCTACGCCGCCGACATCACGCGCACCTTCCCCGTAAGCGGGCGCTTCAGCAGCGCGCAGCGCGAGGTGTACGAGATCGTGCTCGCCGCGCAGCGCGCGGCGATGGACAAGGTGCGCGCGGGCAACGCCTGGAACGAGCCGCACGATGCCGCGGTGCGCGTGCTCGCCCAGGGCATGCTCGACCTGAAGCTTCTCGCCGGCGGCCTCGACGAAGCGCTGGAGAAGGAGACCTACAAGCGCTTCTTCATGCACCGCACCGGGCACTGGCTCGGCCTGGACGTGCACGATGCCGGCGATTACAAGCGCGCCGGCGCGTGGCGCGCGCTCGCCGCCGGCATGACGCTCACGGTCGAGCCCGGGCTCTACATCCGCGCCGCGGACGACGTGCCCGAGCGCCTGCGCGACATCGGCGTGCGCATCGAGGACGACGTGCTGGTCACCGCGGGCGCCTGCGAGGTGCTGACCGCCGCGGTGCCGAAGGCGGCAGCCGAGATCGAGGCGCTGATACGTG
Organism: Betaproteobacteria bacterium; assembly: GCA_029865405.1. The sequence goes on along the minus strand of JAOUGZ010000161.1, from coordinate 4,524 downwards.
ACGGCCGGCGCTGACATCCTCATCCGCGGCGCGGGGCCGGTCGGCTGCACCCTGGCGCTTGCCCTGCAGGACTCGCGGCACAGCGTGCGCCTGGTGGACCCGCAGTCCGCCGCGCCCGCCGGCTTTCGCCCGATCGCGCTGTCCCACGCCAGCCGGCTGATCCTCGAGCGCACCGGCGTCTGGGGCGCGTTTCCCGTGACGCCGATCCTCACCATCCAGGTGTCGCAGGCCGGTGGTTTCGGCCGCACGCGCATGGACGCGGACGACGCGGGCGTTCCCGCGCTCGGCTACGTCACGCAGTACGCCGCGCTGCTGGCAGCCTTGCGCGCGCGCGTCACGCTGCACGCGGATGACGGGCCGGCGGCGCGCGTCACGGTGCACGCGGAAGGCAGCGACGCCGCGGCGCTAGAGCACCGCTACGCGCATGACGCGGTGGTGGCGCGCGTTGCCGCGGCGCCCGCGCCGCAAGCCGTGGCCTTCGAGCGTTTCACGGCCGAGGGCCCGCTCGCGCTGCTGCCGCTCGCCGGCGAGTGGGCGCTCATCTGGAGCGCGCGCCCGGAGCGCGCCGCGGCGCTCGTCGCGGCCGAGCCGCGGGATTTTCTCGCGCACCTGCAGCAGGCCTGCGGCGAGCGCGCCGGACGCTTCACCGAGGTGCATGCGCGCGCGCAGGTGCCGCTTGCGCGCCGCGTGCGCGCCTCGCGCGTCGAGGGGCGCGAGGTGTACATCGGCAACGCCGCGCAGACCCTGCATCCGGTCGCCGGCCAGGGACTGAACCTCGGCCTGCGCGACGCCTGGGACCTGGCGCAGACCTTGCATGAGGCCGACGATGCCGGCGATGCGCGCGCGCTGGCGCGCTTTGCCGCGCTGCGGCGCGTCGACGCCGCGGCGACGATCGGCGTGACCGAGGTCCTGGCGCGCGCCTTCCTCGGCGCGCATCCGCTTGCGCGCTTCGCGCGCGGCGCCGTGCTGACGGGCCTCGACGTCGTGCCTGCGGCGCGGCGCTTTTTTGCGCGCCGCATGGTCTTCGGCCCTTCCGCGCTGCCCTGATCTTTTATAGAATTTCGTTCCCTTCGCGCTCGGAACCCTGATCGTCCCATGCAGCTCGGCGCGCACCTCCTGTGCAATGCGTTGTTCGTCGCCCCGATGGCGGGCGTGACCGACCGGCCGTTCCGCATCCTGGCGCGCCGGTACGGCGCCGGCCTGGCGATTTCCGAGATGGTGTCCTCGCGTCCGGAGCTGCGCGGCTCGAGGAAGTCGCGGCTGCGGCTCGACCACGCCGGCGAGCCGGGCCCCGTTTCGGTGCAGATCGCCGGCGCCGAGCCGGCGATGATGGCGGCCGCCGCGCGCTACAACGTCGAGCGCGGCGCGCAGATCATCGACATCAACATGGGCTGCCCGGCCAAGAAGGTGTGCAACGTGTACGCCGGCTCGGCGCTCCTCGAGAACGAGGCGCTGGTGGCGCGCATCCTCGAGGCGGTCGTCGCCGCGGTGGACGTGCCGGTGACGCTCAAGATCCGCACCGGGCCCGCCCCGGGGCGGCGCAACGCCGTGCGCATCGCGCGCATTGCCGAGGACTGCGGCGTGCAGCTGCTCGCAATCCATGGCCGCACGCGCGCCTGCGGCTTCGCCGGGCACGCCGAGTACGACACCATCGCCGAAGTGAAAGCAAGCGTGCGCCTGCCGGTGATCGCCAATGGCGACATCGAGACCCCGCAGGAAGCACGCGCGGTGCTCGATCGCACCGGCGCCGACGGCCTGATGATCGGCCGCGCTGCGTTCGGCCGTCCCTGGATCTTCCGCGAGATCGAGTACTTCCTCGCCACGGGCGAGACGCTGGCGCCGCCTGCGCCGGCGGAGATCGAGGCCGTGGTGCGCGAGCACCTCGACGGCCTGTACGCGCTCTACGGGGAGGAACAGGGCCTGCGCGTGGCGCGCAAGCACCTGGGCTGGTACACGCGCGCGCTGCCCGAAGGCGAGCGCTTCCGCCAGGTCGTGGTGCGGCTCGAGGCCGCGGCGACGCAGCGCGCCGCGGTGAACGACTACTTCGCGAGGCTCGCCGCATGAGCCGCGGCAGCGAGCTCGGCGACGCGGTGCGGCGCTCGCTCGAGCGCTACTTCAAGGACATGGACGGCGAGCGCCCGACCGCCATCTACGACATGGTGCTCAAGCACGTGGAAAAGCCGATGATCGAGCTGGTGCTCGGGCGCGCCGAGGGCAACCAGTCGCGCGCCGCCGCCATGCTCGGCATCGACCGCAACACGCTGCGCAAGAAAATGCAGCAGCTGCGCATCAAAGGGTGAGCAAGCTCCGGCGGGCGCTGATCAGCGTCTCGGACAAGTCGGGGATCGCGGACTTCGCGCGCGCGCTGGCCGGGCTGGACGTCGAGATCCTGTCCACCGGCGGCACGGCGAAGCTCCTGGAGAAGGAAGGCGTGGCGGTGACCGAGGTGTCGGCGCACACCGGATTTCCCGAGATGCTCGACGGGCGCGTGAAGACGCTGCACCCGAAGATCCACGGCGGCATCCTCGCGCGGCGCGATTCGGAAGCGCACCTGGCCGCGATCGAGCGCGCCGGCATCGCGCCCATCGACCTCGTCGTCGTCAACCTCTACCCCTTCCAGGCCACGGTCGCCGATCCCGACAGCCGCCTGGAAGACGCCATCGAGAACATCGACATCGGCGGCCCGGCAATGCTGCGTTCGGCGGCCAAGAACCACGCCGCGGTGGCGGTGGTGGTGGACCCGGCCGACTATGCGCGGGTGCTGGAGGAGCTGCGCGCCACCGGCGAAGTGTCAGCGGCGACGCGCTTCGCGCTCGCCACCAAGGCCTTCGCGCACACCGCGGCCTACGACGGCGCCATCGCCAACTACCTCTCCGCGCTCGATGCGAGCGGCGCGCGCGGCGCGTTCCCTGCCGTGCTCTCGCTGCAGTTCGCGAAGCTCCAGGACATGCGCTACGGCGAGAATCCGCACCAGGCCGCGGCGTTCTACCGCGACGCCGAGCCCCGTCCCGGCGGCATCGTCGGCTACCGCCAGCTGCAGGGCAAGGCGCTTTCCTACAACAACATCGCCGATGCCGACGCCGCATGGGAGTGCGTGAAGGGCTTCGCCGCGCCCGCCTGCGTCATCGTCAAGCACGCCAATCCCTGCGGCGCGGCGATCGGCAAGGGCGCGCTCGAGGCCTATCGCAAGGCGTTCAGGACCGACCCGACCTCGGCCTTCGGCGGCATCATCGCCTTCAACCGCGCGCTCGATGGCGCCGCGGCCGCGCAGGTCGGCCAGCAGTTCGCCGAGGTGATCATCGCACCGCGCGTCGACGCCGCCGCGCGCGCCGCGTTCGCAGGCAAGGCCAACCTGCGCGTGCTGGAAGTGCCGCTCGCGCACCAGGCCAATGTCATGGACTTCAAGCGCGTGGGCGGCGGGCTGCTCGCGCAAGACGCCGACGCGCACGAGCTGCAGGCGCGCGACCTGAAGTGCGTGACGAAGCGAAAGCCCGGCAGGACGCAGCTCGCCGACCTGCGCTTTGCCTGGCACGTCGCCAAGTTCGTGAAGTCGAACGCCATCGTCTTCGCCAAGGGCGGCGCGACGCTGGGCGTGGGCGCGGGGCAGATGAGCCGCATCGACAGCGCGCGCATCGCCGCGATCAAGGCCAGGGCTGCGCGGCTGTCGCTCAAGGGGTCGGTCGCCGCCTCGGACGCGTTCTTTCCGTTCCGCGACGGGCTCGATGCAGTGGCGAAGGCGGGCGCCGTGGCGGTGATCCAGCCCGGCGGCAGCGTGCGCGACGACGAGGTGATCGCGGCCGCCGACGAGCGCAAGGTCGCGATGGTGTTCACGGGCGTGCGCCACTTCAGGCATTGACGTGAAGCTTCTAGTCATCGGCGGCGGCGGGCGCGAGCACGCCCTGGCCTGGAAGCTGGCGCAGAGCGCGCGCGTGCAGAAGGTGTTCGTCGCGCCGGGCAACGGCGGCACCGCCACCGAGCCGGGCGCGGAAAACGTCGCGCTCGAGGCGATTCCCGAGCTCGTCGCCTTCGCGAAGAAGGAAGGCATCCAGCTCGCGGTGGTCGGCCCCGAAGCGCCGCTCGCCGCCGGCGTGGTGGACGCGTTCCGCGAGGCGGGGCTGAAAATCTTCGGCCCGACGCGCGCCGCCGCGCAGCTCGAAGCCTCGAAGGATTTCGCCAAGCGCTTCATGGTGCGGCACGCCATCCCGACCGCGCGCCACGCGACGTTCGAGGACGCGGCGGCGGCGAAGGCCTACGTCGAGAAGGAAGGCGCGCCGATCGTGGTCAAGGCCGACGGCCTTGCCGCAGGCAAGGGCGTGGTGGTGGCGCAGTCGGTCGCCGACGCGCACGAGGCCATCGACCGGCTGGGCGGCAAGCTGGTGATCGAGGAATGCCTGCAGGGCGAGGAGGCGAGCTTCATCGTCATCGCCGACGGCGCGCGCGCCCTCGCGCTCGCCACCAGCCAGGACCACAAGCGCCTGCGCGACGGCGACGCCGGCCCCAACACCGGCGGCATGGGCGCCTACT
>JAOUGZ010000720.1 GCA_029865405.1 Betaproteobacteria bacterium | reverse complement strand
CCAGCTCGGCAGCCCCCGGCAGCATGCCCGGAAATCGCTCGGCGCCAAGGCGGCACAGCTCATCGACGCGCAGCGCGCGGCTGCCGCCTCCGGTGAGCGTGTCGTAGGCGGCGAGCGCGTCCCAGGCCATGGCGCGAAGTCTACCGCGCGGCTGCTAAGATGAAATCTCTTCCCTGGGAGTCGCGAGTGAAAGAGCTGACCCGCACCGCACGCACCAAGATCCGCCGCCTGCCCAAGCGCGGCCACTACGACCGCGAGACGCTGTACGCGATCCTCGACGCGGGCTTCGTGTGCCACCTTGGCTACGTCATCGACAAGCATCCCTATGTCACGCCGACCGCGTTCTGGCGCGAGGGCGACACGGTGTACTGGCACGGCTCGTCGAAGAGCAAGATGCTGCTCGCGCTGGAAAAGGCGCCGCAGGTCTGCCTGACGGTGACGCATTTCGACGGCCTGGTGGTGGCGCGCTCGGGCTTTCACATGTCGGTGAACTACCGCTCGGCGATGCTGTTCGGTCAGCCGTACAAGGTGACCGAGCCCGAGGAGAAGCTCGCCAAGATGGAGAAGTTCGTCGAGCGTGTCTATCCCGGGCACTGGAAGAACCTGCGCCCGGTGAACAAGCAGGAATTGAAGGCGATGAGCGTCTTCGGCCTGCACATTGACGAGGCGGTGGCGAAGGTGCGCACCGGCGGGCCGATCGACGAGCCCGAGGACTACGACCTGCCGATCTGGGCGGGCGTGGTGCCGGTCAGGCAGGTGCTCGGCGAGCCTGAGGACGACGGGCGCGTGGCCGCGGGCGCGCCGGGCGCGCCGCGGGTCACGCTCTAGAGAATTCCCGCCGCCAGCCCCGCCGCCATCGCCGCGCCGAGTTCCTCGAGCGCGGCAATCTGCTCCGGCTTCAGCTCCTTCACCACCACGATCGGCTCGCTGATCTTCTTCAGCCGCAGGCCGGTGACGATGCGCTCGACCGAGCTCACCGCGCCCGCGCCGTCGAGCCCCGTGCCGACGAAGAGCGCCCACGGCCGGCCCTCGACCTTGCCTTCGCAGGCGTAGAAGGTGCGCTCGAGGAAGTCCTTCATCATTCCCGACATGTAGCCGAAGTTCTCCGGCGTGCCGAGGATCAGACCGTCGGCGCCGAGCACGTCCTCCGGGCCCGCCTCGGCGCAGCGCTTCACCACAACTCGCACGCCTTCCTCCGCGCGCGCGCCGCGCTCGACCGCCTCGGCCATCTGCGCGTTCTTCACGCCGGCGGTGTGAAAGACGATCAACAGGGTCTTCATGCCCGTGCGTGCACCATTCCGTTCGAACCGCGTTATCGCCATTGTCCCGCGTCTTGACGCGGAATTAAATGTAGTTACAATAAATGCCGAAGATCGAGTTCGATCTGTTGAAGAGCGCGCGCAACGCCCAGGAACGAGACTTGCCGTTCGAGCGCGCGGCGGACTTCGATTGGGATGACGCCGTAGTCATCGCCGATGTGCGGCGGGAGTATGGGGAGCCGCGGCTCGTGGCCACCGGGTTCCTCGACGGACGGCTGCACGTGCTGTGCTTTGTCCGGATTGCAGAGGGCATCCGCGTGATCAGCTTGCGTAGAGCCAATGTGCGAGAGGTGCTTCATTATGAGCAAGCGAAAACCGCTGACAGATAGAGAGGGCGAAATCCGGGAGCTGACGGCTGAGGACTTCCGCCGCATGCGCCCGGCACGCGAAGTGCTACCGAAGCTGATCGGCGCCCGCGCGGCGGCCGAACTGCTGCGTCCCCGCGGCCGGCCGCGAAAGGAAATCCCGAAAGCGCAGGTCACGCTACGGCTCGACGCCGAGGTCATCGAGCACTTCAAGGCCGGCGGCCCGGGCTGGCAGACGCGCATCAACGCGGCCCTCAAGCGCGCCGCCGCAAAGGCGCGCTGAATCAAGTCGCCAGCCGCGCCGCGGGATCCTGCCGGTAGAACCGCCGCAGCTGCTCGTAGACGTCGGGATAGCGCCGCCGCGTCTCGTTCGGCGCCTCGAAGAACGCCTCGCTGATCACCGCGAAGAACTCCGCCGGCGCCTCGGCGGCGTACGGATCGAGCCAGGTCTC
>JAOUGZ010000719.1 GCA_029865405.1 Betaproteobacteria bacterium | reverse complement strand
CTGCGCCTCGTCCATCAGCTTCGCGTCGTCGACGCACTTCCAGACCAGGCCCCAGCGCTCGGCGTCTTCCGCGGACACGCGCTCGGCAAGGAGCGCCATGCCCATCGCGCGCTGCAGGCCAATGAGCCGCGGCAGCCACCAGGTGCCGCCGCAATCGGGCACCAGCGCGATCTTCGAGAACGCCTGGATGAACGAGGCCGAGCGCGCGGCGAGGACGAGGTCGCCGGCGAGCGCGATGTTGGCGCCCGCGCCCGCGGCGACGCCGTTCACCGCGCACACCACGGGCTTGGGGAGCGCGCGCAGGCGCCGGATGAAGGGGTTGTAGTTCGCATCGAGCCCGCCCCCCAGATCGAGGTTCGGGTCGTTCATGTCGCGCTCGGCGAGGTCCTGCCCGGCGCAGAAACCCCGGCCAGCGCCGGTGAGGAGCAGCGCGCGCACGCTGGCGTCGCCTTCGGCCTGCGTCAGCGCCTCGCGCAGCAGGCCGTGCATCGCCGCGACGAAAGCGTTCAACTTGTCGGGACGGTTCAGCGTGACGGTCATCACGCCGTCGGCCGTCGAAACGAGCACCGCAGGCATGGCGAAAGCTTACACCAGCGGCGCTAGAATCCGGGGCATGCCCCAGGTGTATGCCATCGACGGACTCGTGCCGGTGGTCGACCCGTCGGCGTTCGTGCACGAAAGTGCCGTGCTGGTGGGCGACGTGATCGTCGGCGCGCGCGCCTACATCGGTCCCTGCGCCTGCCTGCGCGGCGACTTCGGCCGCATCGTGGTGGAAGCAGGCGCCAACATCCAGGACACCTGCATGCTGCACGGCTTTCCCGGCAAGGACACCGTGGTGGGCGCGGAGGCGACCATCGGCCACGGCGCGGTGCTGCACGGCTGCGTCATCCGGCGCGGCGCGCTCGTCGGCATGAACGCGGTGGTAAACGACAACGCCGAGGTGGGCGAGGAGGCGATGGTGGCCGCGCTCGCTTTCGTGAGGGCGGAAGCGAAGATCCCCGCGCGCGCGCTCGCCGCGGGCATCCCGGCGCGCGTGCTGCGCCCGCTCACCGCCGAAGAGCTGCAGTGGAAGACGGACAACATGCACCTCTACCAGAGGCTCGCCGAGCGCAGCACGAAGACCATGCGCCGCGTCGAGGCGCTCACCGCGGTGGAGCCGGGCCGGAAGCGCATCGACATCCCGGGCGCCATTCCCCTTTCCGAACTGAAGGCACGCACAAAATGACCTACGAACTGATCGTCGTCGAGAAGAAAGGGCGCGTCGGCCTGGTGAAGCTCAACCGCCCGAAGCAGATGAACGCGCTGAACGCGCAGCTCATGCAGGAGCTCGCCAAGGCGCTCTACGCCTTCGACGCCGACGAGGGCATCGGCTGCATCGTCATCACCGGGAGCGACAAGGCGTTCGCCGCCGGCGCCGACATCGCGGCGATGAAGGACTTCGATTTCATGGACGCCTTCGGCTCGAACTACATCACGCGCGACTGGGAGCACCTGCGCAACATCAGGAAGCCGGTGCTCGCCGCGGTGGCCGGATTCGCGCTCGGCGGCGGCTGCGAGCTCGCCATGATGTGCGACCTGGCGATCGCCGCCGACACGGCGAAATTCGGCCAGCCCGAGATCAACCTCGGCATCATGCCCGGTGCGGGCGGGACGCAGCGCCTGCCGCGCTTTACCTCGAAAGCCCTCGCCATGGACATGATCCTCACCGCGCGCGTGGTCGATGCGCAGGAGGCGCTGCGCGCGGGGCTCGTGTCGCGCGTCGTGCCGGCCGGGAAGCTCATGGACGAGGCCATGGCGATGGCCGAGAAGATCGCCGGGTATTCGCTGCCGGTGGTGATGATCGCCAAGGAATCGGTCAACCGCGCCTACGAAGGCGGGCTTGCCGAGGGCGTGCTGTTCGAGCGCCGCCTGTTCCACGCCATGTTCGCGCTCGAAGACCAGAAGGAGGGCATGGCGGCCTTCGTCGAGAAGCGCAAGCCGTCGTTCAAGAACAAGTGAAGAAGAGGCGGTCAGAACAACATTTCGGGCGCCGGCGATGCGGATGAGGCGGTGCCTGCATTAGGTTCTATAGGGTCTCGT
>JAOUGZ010000160.1 GCA_029865405.1 Betaproteobacteria bacterium | reverse complement strand
GCGAACCACGGTGGTGCGCTACGCGCATCGAACGACAGCCCGAGCGCCGTCAGCACGCTGCTCGCGCCCTGCTCGGAGAGCCGGTACACCATCTCCACCAGCCCGATCAGCCCGGCGAGCGCCACCAGCGCGGCAAGCGCGGCGAGCGCATAGGGGACGGCGAGCTCGCGCCAGCGCCCGGCGCGCAGCCCCCGCAACTGCATCAGGATCAGCGAGGCCATGCCGCCGGGCGCGTACACCACCATCAGCACGAAGAACAGGCCGAGGTACAGCAGCCAGGCCTTGGTGAAGCCGGAGAGCGCGACCACGAAGAAGACGAAGACGATGGCGCCGAGGATCGGCCCGAAGAAGAACGGTACACCGCCGATGAAGGTGGCGAGCAGCACGCCGCCGGAGCGGATCGCCGACACGTTCTCGGCGGAGACGATCTCGAAATTGATGCACGACAGCGCGCCCGAGACGCCGGCGAAGAAGGACGAAAGCACCAGCTGCAGGAAGCGCACGTGCTGGGTGTTGTAGCCTACGAACTCGGCGCGCTCGGGATTGTCGCGCACCGCGTTCGCCATGCGCCCGAGCGGCGTCTGCGTCAGCGCGAACATCGCCGCCATGCTGAGGAAGCACCACGCGGCCACCAGGTAATACACCTGGAGCGCCGGACCGAACGTGAGGCCGAAAAACGGCTTGCCCACCACCCGGTTGGTGGAAATGCCGGCCTCGCCGCCGAAGAATCCCGGGAACATCAGCACGCCGGCGAACACCATCTCGCCGATGCCGAGCGAGATGAGCGCGAAGGTGGTGCCTGCGCGCCGCGTGGTGACGTAGCCGAACAGCACGCCGAAGGCGAGCCCCGCCACGCCGCCCACCAGCGGAAGCAGCGGCACCGGAAAGTAGAACGACCCGCTGCCGACCTGGTTGAGCACGTGCACCGTCACGTAGGCGCCCAGGCCCGAGTACACGGCGTGGCCGAAGGACAGCATGCCGCCCTGGCCGAGCAGCATGTTGTAGCTCAGCGCGAAGATGATCAGCGTGCCCATCTGCGTCATCATGGTGAGCGCGAAGCCGCCCTTGAACAGGTGCGGCGCGGCGACGAACAGCAGCGCCGATGCGCTCCACAGGATCCAGCGCCCCAGGTTGAGCGGCGCGTACTTCATCCCTCGCGTGTTCCCATCAGACCCTTGGGCCGGAAGATCAGCAGCAGCACCATCAGCAGGTAGGGCAGCACCGGCGCAGCCTGCGAGATGGAGATGCCGCCGAGCGACCAGTCGAGCGACACCGCAAAGGTCTGCAGGCAGCCGATCAGGAGCGAAGCGATGAACGCGCCCGCGAGCGAGCCCATGCCGCCCACTACCACGATGACGAAGATGATCGGCCCGACCGCGGCCGCCATGCCCGGGTCGGTGACGAAGGCGTTGCCGCCGATTACGCCGGCGAGGCCGGCGAGCGCAGCGCCGCCGCCGAAGACGAGCATGAAGACGCGCGGCACGTTGTGGCCGAGCGCCTCCACGGTCTGCGGGTGCGTGAGCGCCGCCTGGATGACCAGGCCGATGCGCGTGCGCGTGAGGGCCAGCCAGATCGCAACCAGCATCGCCACCGACACCAGCATCATGAAGCCGCGATAGATCGGATACTGCGAATCCATGATCTGAAACAGTGGGCCGTCGAGCTCGGCGGGCACGCGGTACTCGACCGCCGCGCGGCCCCAGATCAGGTGCACCGCTTCTTCCAGCAGGTAGGCGAGGCCGAAAGTGAACAGCAGCTCGGCGACGTGGCCGTGCCGGTGCACCTTTCTCAGGCCAAAGCGCTCCACCAGCATGCCGATCGCGCCGACCAGCAGCGGCGCGATCACCAGCGCCGGCCAGAAGCCGATCTTCGCGCTCACCTGGTAGGCGAAGTAGGCGCCGAGCATGTAGAAACTGGCATGCGCGAAATTAAGCACGCCCATCAGCGAAAAGACGAGCGTGAGCCCCGAGGACAGCATGAACAGCAGCAGGCCGTAGCTAACGCCGTTCAGGGACTGGACGAGGAAGAATTCCATGGTGGAAAAAAAACGGGGAGCTAGCGGGCTCCCCGTTCCATAGCGCGCACGCGCTTACGGCCGCTGCATCTGGCAGGAAGTCGCCTGCGCCGAGGTGTCGGCCTCCAGACGCGCGTCGGTGACCGGGTAGAGTCCGCTGCCCTCCATGTCGATCTTCGCCTCCCTCGGCCCGCCTTTGGCAGCCGCCTTGTGCAACGTGAACACGTACAGCGGCTGGATCAGCTGATGGTCGCTCCTGCGCATCTCGACCTCGCCCAGGTCGCCCTGGTGGCGCATGCCCTCGAGCGCAAGAGCCACCGCCTTGGGGTCGGCCGATTTCGCCTGCTCGATCGCCTTGGCGAACATCTCCCACATGATCTTGCCGCGCAGGAAGTAGAAGTCAGGATTGCCCTTGGGCGCCTGCTTGCGGTAGTCCGCGTCCCACTTCGATGCCTTGTTGTTCTCCACGTTGGAGTGATACTCGGCGATGATCTTCACCTTTCCGGCGGCTGCCTCGCCCATCGCCGTGGGCGTGCCCAGTCCGCCCGCATAGTAGGTGTACCAGTCGACGTCCAGTCCGGCGTCCCGGCCTGCCTTTACCAGGAGCGACATGTCCTGACCCCAGTTGCCCGTGATCACGCTATCGGCCCCGGCGGCCTTGATCTTCGCCACGTAAGGCGCGAAATCGGTCACTTTGCCGAGCGGGTGCAGGTCGTCGCCGACGATCTCGATGTCGGGGCGCTTGCGCGCCAGCATCTCGCGCGCCGCCTTCCTCACCGCGTGGCCGAATGAGTAGTCCTGGTTCAGCAGATACACCTTCTTGATGTCCTTGCGGCCCGCCATCCAGGTGGTGAGCGACGCCATCTTCATGTCGCTGTTGGCGTCGAAGCGGAAATGCCAGAACGAGCACTTGTCGTTGGTGTAGGCCGGATCCACCGCCGCGTAATTCAGGTACAGGATCTCCTTGCCCGGGTTCCTCTCGTTGTGGCGGTTCACCGCTTCGATCAGCGCGCCCGCCACCGCCGAGCTGTTGCCCTGGGTGATGAAGCGGATGTCCTGGTCGATGACGCGCTTCAGCTGGTTGAGTGATTCCTGCGGGCTCACCTTGTTGTCGAAAGGAACGACCTCGAACTTGCGCCCGCCGAGGACGCCGCCGCGCTTGTTGATCTGCTCCACGGCGAAGCGGAATTCGGCCAGCCCCTGCTCGCCCGTCTGGGCGAATGGACCCGACAGCGGGTCGATGTAGGCCACCTTGATGGTCTGCGCGTGGGCGCCGAGCGACAGCAGTACGGCGGCGGCCGCACAAGCGGTCGCGCGAATGACGGGATGCGCCATGATATGTCCTCCTCGAGAGTGGAAAAATGTTATAGACCGCTCTCACGGCGGTCAAGACCGATGCTTGCCAGCGCCTGCGTCACTGCGGTAACTTGAATCGTTCGCATTGTGAAAGCGCATTCCGGAGGAAAGCCATGCTAGGCCTGATGATGGACGTCCCGCTGCTGATCACCGACCTGATCCGCTTCGCGGACCGCAATCACGGCGATACCGAGATCGTGTCGAAGACCGTGGAGGGCGAGCTGCACCGCACCACCTACCGCGACGCGCACGCGCGCGCGCGGCGCCTCGCCAAGGTGCTGCGGGCGCTCGGCGTGAAGCAAGGCGATCGCGTCGGCACCCTCGCCTGGAACGGCTTCCGGCACTACGAGCTGTACTACGCCATCTCGGGCATCGGCGCGGTGATCAACACCATCAACCCGCGGCTGTTTCCCGACCAGATCACCTACATCTCGAACCACGCCGAGAACCGGGCGCTCTGCTTCGACCTCACGTTCGTGCCGCTGGTGGAGAAGCTCGCGCCGCTGCTCAAGACGGTGAAGCACTTCGTGCTCATGACCGACCGCGCGCACATGCCGGGGAAGACCGCCATCCCGAAGCTGCAGTGCTACGAAGACCTGATGGACCAGCAGGACGACCGGTTCGAATGGCCGAGCTTCGACGAGCGCACGGCGGCGGCGCTGTGCTACACCTCGGGCACGACGGGCAATCCGAAAGGCGTGCTTTACGGCCACCGCTCCACGGTGCTGCACGCCTACGGCGCCGCGCTGCCCGACGCGCTCAACCTCTCGGCGCAGGACGTGGTGCTGCCGGTGGTGCCGATGTTCCACGCCAACGCCTGGAGCCTGCCGTACGCCTGCACCATGGTGGGCGCGAAGATGGTGTTCCCGGGCCCGCATCTCGACGGCAAGAGCGTCTACGACCTGATCGAGCAGGAAAAGGTGACGCTCTCGGCGGGCGTGCCGACGGTGTGGCTGATGCTGCTGCAGCACCTCACCGCGAACAAGGTAAAGTTTTCCACTCTCAAGCGCACGGTAATCGGCGGCTCGGCCTGCCCGCCGGCCATGATCCGCGCCTTCCAGGACGACTATGGCGTCACGGTGTTCCATGCCTGGGGCATGACCGAGATGAGCCCGCTGGGCACGGTCGGCTCGTTGAAGGCAAAGCAGGCGGCGCTGCCGAAGGACGCACGCTATGCCGTGCAGGCAAAGCAGGGCCGAGGCATCTTCGGCGTCGAGATGAAGATCGTCGACGAGGCCGGCAAGGCATTGCCCTGGGACGGCAAGGCCTTCGGCAACCTGCTGGTGAAGGGGCCCTGGATCGCCTCGGGCTACATGAAGGGCGAAGGCGGCGACCCGCTGCAGGACGGCTGGTTTCCCACGGGCGATGTCGCCAACATCGACGCCGAGGGCTATTTGCAGATCACCGACCGCTCGAAGGACGTCATCAAGTCCGGCGGCGAGTGGATCAGCTCGATCGACCTGGAGAACATCGCGGTCGCGCATCCCGCGGTGCAGGAGGCCGCGGTGATTGGCATTCGCCATCCCAAATGGGACGAGCGCCCCATCATCGTCGCCGTGAAGAAGCCCGGGCAGGACGTGACCAAGGAGGCCCTGCTCAAGTTCTACGAGGGCAAGATCGCCAAGTGGTGGATGCCCGACGACGTGGTGTTCGTCGAGGAGCTGCCGCACACCGCGACCGGCAAGCTCTCCAAGCTCACGCTGCGCGAGAAGTTCAAGGACTACCGGTTGCCGGGCGCATGAGCCACGTCCTCGTCGAGACGAAGGACCGCGTCACGCGCATCGAGCTCAACCGGCCCGAGAAGAAGAACGCGCTCAGCCCCGAGATGTACGCGGCGATGGCCAGGGCGCTCGCCGACGCCGAGGCCGACGCACAGGTGCGCGCGGTGCTGATCCACGGCCAGGCGGGCTGTTTCACCTCGGGCAACGATGTGAAGGACTTTCTCGAGCTGCCGCGCGAGGCCGGCGCCTCGCCCGCCGCGGGTTTCCTGCGCACCATCTCCACCGTGAAAAAGCCCCTGGTGGCGGCGGTGGGCGGCCCGGCGGTGGGCATCGGCACCACGATGCTCCTGCACTGCGACCTCGTGTACGCGGCGCCGAACGCGCGGCTGCAGATGCCGTTCGTGCCGCTTGGCCTCCTGCCGGAGGCGGCCTCGAGCCTGCTGCTGCCGGCGATGGCGGGCTACCGGCGCGCCGCGGAGATGCTGCTGCTTGGCGGGCCGTTCAACGCCGAGAAGGCGCTCGCCGCGGGCATCGTCACCGAGATCGTGCCGGAAGCCGAGCTCCTCGAGCGCGGCCGCCAGGCGGCGCTTGCGCTCGCGATGCTCCCGCCCGCATCCGTGCGCATGACCAAGGAGCTCATGAAGCGCGGCCTTGCCGGCGCGGTGCAGGAGCGCATGACCGAGGAGCTGGGCCTGTTCGGCGAGCGGCTGCGTTCACCCGAGGCGAAGGAAGCGCTGAGCGCCTTCATGGAGAAGCGCAAGCCCGATTTCTCGCGCTTCTCGTGAGCATCCATCACGAGACGGTCGCCGCGAACGGCCTGGAGTTCCACGTCGCGCGCGCGGGCGAGGGCCCGCTGATGCTCTTCCTGCACGGCTTTCCCGAGTACTGGGCGATGTGGCGGCCGATGCTCGAGCATTTCGGCACGCGCGGCTGGTGTGCCGCGGCGCCCGACCTGCGCGGCTACAACCTCTCGGAGAAGCCTGCCGCGGTCGAGGCCTACCGCGCCAAGCACCTGATGGCCGACGTGCTGGCGCTCGCCGATCACTATGCGAAGGACAAGTTCGTCCTCGTCGCGCACGACTGGGGCGGGGCGGTGGCCTGGGGCGTGGCCATCGCGCACCCCGAGCGGCTGCAGAAGCTGGTCATGCTGAATTCTCCGCACCCGTATCTCTTCTGGCGCGAGCTCTGCAACAACCCGGCGCAGCAGAAGGCGAGCGAGTACATGCGGTTCTTCCGCCTGGCGAAGGCCGAGCGCGTGCTCTCCGAGAACGGCTACGCGCGCCTGCTGGGCGCCTTTGCCGATCTCGACG
>JAOUGZ010000718.1 GCA_029865405.1 Betaproteobacteria bacterium | reverse complement strand
GCTGTCTGAAGGTGCGGTCTAACCATTCGGTCGAGCCGACCGCTTCCGGCCTGCGGCCTCCAGTGGCGGCTCACCTCAAACGTTGAGACTGTGCAATAACTGTATGAACATCCCCCCGGGAAACTTCTGACGACACCGGCATGCATCGTGCGTTGAACGCGCATCGCAGCGATCCGAGGTGCGCAAGATGGCCCGCTACAAGCCTGTCCAACGCAACGGCCTGTTCATCCCCGTCGTGCTCGACGAGCAGATCCAGCCCGGCACCTTCGAGTTCGCGCTGCCCCCCCGTGCCAATATGACCTGCGCCACCTACCCCCGAGAGATCAGTGAGCAAAGAGGTAGGTATGTCGAACAGCCAACAACCCAAGGTCCCGATGCACGCAGTGAAGGCTTCTTCCGATCCGGGCGCATCGCAAGGAGCCCGTAGGGCGACTGAAGATGCGCCCGGATCGGCGCCGTCGTCGTTGCCGCCCGGCAGCAACTCCGAGGTCGTGCCGCGTGCCCGCCGCCGCACCTTCTCCAACGCCGACAAGCGCCGCATTCTGCAGGCCGCCGACCTGTGCACCAAGCCTGGCGAGGTCGGCGCGCTGATGCGCCGCGAGGGCGTGTACTCGTCCTCGCTGAGCACCTGGCGACGCCAGCGTGAGCTCGCCGATCTGGCGGCACTCACGCCGCAAAAGCGCGGCCCCAAGTCCGACCCTGCCCGGGTCGACGCGCTGCAAATCGCCCAGCTCACCCGCGAGCGCGACAAGCTGCGCGTCGAACTCGGCAAGGCACAGCTCGTCATCGAGGTTCAAAAAAAAGTTGTCGCACTGCTGGATCTCCTGGCGACCGACGACAAGCGCGGGAACACCTGATGGCCGCCGTGCACGAACTCAGCCCGGCGCTGGGCGCCGGCGCGGCGTGTCGCGCCATGGGCCTGTGGCGTGGCGCGCCTGCCCGCCAGCAGGCGCGCGTGCACCGTCGCATGGTGATGGGCCCGCCCAGGCCCCGGGCGCCTCGGCCTGGGCCGCCCCTGGCCTTGGACGCCACCGAACGGCGCGCGCTGCTGGACACCCTGAACAGCGAGCGCTTCGTCGACACCGCGCCGGCGGCCGTGCACGCCACGCTGCTGGACGAGGGCACCTACATCGGCTCGGTGCGCACCATGTACCGGTTGCTGGCCTGCAGTGGCAGCTGCCGCGAGCGGCGCAACCAGCTCACCCACCCGGCCTATGCCAAGCCCGAGCTGCTGGCCACGGCGCCCAACGAGGTCTGGTCCTGGGACATCACCAAGCTCAAGGGGCCCGCCAAGTGGACGTGCTTCCATCTGTACGTGATCCTGGACATCTTCAGCCGCTACGTCGTGGGCTGGCTCATCGCGCCGCGCGAGTGTTCCGAGCTCGCCCAGCAGCTCATCGCCGATACCGTGGCGCGGCATGACGTCGAGCCCGGCATGCTGACCCTGCACGCCGATCGAGGTGCGGCCATGCGATCCAAACCGGTGGCCAGCCTGTTGGTCGATCTGGATGTCGCCAAGAGCCACAGCCGCCCGCACGTATCGGACGACAACCCGTACTCGGAGTCGCAGTTCAAGACCATGAAGTACCGGCCCGAGTTCCCCCAGCGCTTCGGCTGCATCGAAGACGCACGAGCCTTCTGTCAGGCCTTCTTCGCCTGGTACAACGCCGTGCACTGCCACAGCGGCATCGGCTACATGACGCCGCACAGCGTTCACTACGGACTGGCCGCCGACATGCGCGTCATCCGCCAGGCCACCCTCGACGCCGCATTCCTGTCCAACCCCAACCGGTTCAAGAACAAGCGCCCGCAACTGCCGCCGATGCCGACTGCCGCGTGGATCAACCCACCACCACAGGAGAACGCACCGACCAGAGAACCCGTCGCTCGCACACTAAATTAACGTCCCAGGGTGTCGCAAAGTCATTGACACGTTCCGTGCAGCAGCTGGTCGATGTCGAACTCGACCTCACGGCGCTCGATGCCAAGTTCGGCAACGACGCTACCGGCGCCAGCGCCTACGACCCGCGCGTCATGCTCAAGATCGTGCTGCTGGCCTACAGCCGGGGGCTGATCACCTC
>JAOUGZ010000717.1 GCA_029865405.1 Betaproteobacteria bacterium | reverse complement strand
TGCTGCTCTCGCGCCTGCCGCAGGCAGCGTGCGTGCTGAAGGCGCCGCTCGCCGACAGCCTCGTGTTCGGTCCCGGCGCGCGGCTCGCCGGCTATATCCGCAACGACTGGGCGGTCGGCATGGTGCGCCATTCCGTCGACGAGCTGCGCGGCGGCGGCCAGCTGCTGCTGTTTCCGGAAGGCACGCGCACCACGCGCGCGCCGGTGAACGCGTTTCGCGGCGCCATCGCCCTCATCGCGCGCCAGGCGGGCGTGCCGGTGCAGACCGTGTTCATCGAAACCGACAGCCCGTTCCTCGGCAAGGACTGGCCGCTGACGCGGCGGCCACCGCTGCCGCTGCGCTACCGCGTGCGGCTCGGCCGGCGCTTCGACCCGCCGCGCGACCTGCCGGCGTTCCTGCACGAGCTGGAGCAGTACTACGAGGGTGAGCTGGGCGCCTCGCTCGAGCCGTCGCTGCAGTTCCCCGCCGACGTGGAGTCCCGGCCGGCGTGATCGCGGGCGCGCCCTCGCGCACCCACCTGGTGGTCGTCCCGAGCTACAACCCAGGCGCGCAGGTCTACGCGACGGTGCGCGCCGCCCGCGCGCACTGGACGCCCGTCTGGGTGGTGGTGGACGGCAGCAGCGACGGCACGCGCGCGGGCCTGGAGCAGATGGCACGCGAGGACGCGGGGCTGCGCGTGCTCGCGCTGGAGCGCAATGGCGGCAAGGGCGCCGCCGTACTGCATGCGTTGCGCCTGGCCGCCGCCGAGGGCTACAGCCATGTGCTCACCATGGACGCCGACGGCCAGCATCCCGCCGCGTCGATCCCCGAGTTCATGGCGGCCTCGCGGCGCGCGCCCGAAGCCATGGTGCTGGGCGTGCCGCGATTCGATGCCGGTGCGCCGGCGCTGCGCGTGCACGGGCGGCGCATCTCCAACTGGTGGGCGAACCTGGAAACCCTGTGGTGCGGCATTCACGATTCGCTGTTCGGCTTTCGCGTCTATCCGCTGCGCGCGCTGCTCGAGATCATGCAGGCCGCGCGCTGGATGCGGCGCTTCGATTTCGATCCGGAAGCCGCGGTGCGCCTCGCCTGGCGCGGCGTGCCGGCGGTGAACCTGCCCGCGCCGGTGCGCTACCTGCGCCCGGAGGAGGGCGGGGTGTCGCACTTCAACTACTGGCGCGACAACGCGCTGCTCAGCTGGATGCACCTGCGGCTGATGCTCGGCTTTCTCGCCCGCCTGCCGTGGCTCGCCGCGCGCCGCCTCAGAGCATCCCGCCGTTGATCGGAATGGCCTGCCCGGTGATGTAGGCCGCGCGCTCGGAGACGAGAAAGGCAACCAGGTCGGCGACCTCCTCGGCCGTGCCGGCGCGCTGCAGCGGTACCAGCTCGCTCAGGCGCTCCGGCGCGAATGCGGCGCTCATCGCCGTCGCGATCAGCCCCGGCACCACCGCGTTCACCGTCACGCCGCGCTTGCCGAGCTCGAGGGCGAGCGCGCGGGTGGCCGAGATGAGAGCGCCCTTGGCGGCAGCGTAGTTCACCTGGCCGCGGTTGCCGGCGACCGCGCTCACCGACGCCATGTTGACGATGCGTCCCCAGCGCGTGCGGATCATCGGCAGCACCAGCGGCTGCGTGACGTTGAAGAAGCCGTGCAGCGACACGTCGATGACGCTGCGCCACTGCGCCTCGCTCATCCCGGGAAACGCTGCATCGTCGTGGATGCCGGCGTTGTTGACGAGGATCTGCACCGCGCCGTGCTCGAGCAGCGCTTCGAGCGCGGCGCGCGCGGCCACCGCGTCGGTGACGTCGAAGGCGATCGCCTCGGCGCTGCCGCCCTGGGCGGCGATTTCCGCGGCCACGGCGCGCGCCGCCTCCCGGTTGCGGTGCGCGTGCACGATCACATGGCGCCCGTCGGTCGCGAGGCGGCGGCAGAGGGCGGCGCCGATGCCGCCGCTGCCGCCGGTGACCAGGGCGCGCAGGCGCGTCATCGGCCCGCCGCGTCCAGGACGACGGTGGCGCGACCCGCGACGAGCTCGCCCGCATCGCCGGCGATGCTGAAGGCGTAGAGGACGTGATCGTCTTCGCCGCTCAGTCGCTCGGCCGACA
>JAOUGZ010000716.1 GCA_029865405.1 Betaproteobacteria bacterium | reverse complement strand
TGCCGCCCGCGCGCGCGACGACGCTCGTGCGCCCCGGCGCGAAGTCGTGCGTCTGCACCACGTAGCCCCAGTCCTGCAGCAGCTTCGCGGCATGGCGCGCGCAATCGGCTTCGCGCCCCGGTGGATTGATCGTGTCGTAGCCGAGGAGCGACCGGGTGAGGGCGACGGCGTCGGGTGGGTTCATACCGTGCGCATCAGTCGTGATTCGCCCTGAGGAACTCCTGGAATGCGGGCATCAGCTCTTCCAGGTCGGCGTCGATCGAATCCGGCAGGGAGTGGGCGAAAAGGTCGAGCAGCACGAGCGCGTTGACGCTGCTGTCGCCGTCCACGTCGCGGATCGCGCCGAGCCGCGCGGCCATGCCCTGGTTGACCTGCTGCAGCTGCCGATAGTGCCCTTTCAATCCCTCCAGCCCCGCATCCGCGGGCTTGCCCTGCTGGCGCAGGAAGTACTGGGCGAGGAGGTACGTCGACACGACGCGATAGACGGTTTCCTCGCGGCTCGAGAACGGCAGGTGGTAATGCGCCATCGGTTTCAGGAACTCGATGTGCGGGCAGTCGCTGCTCGCGGAGAGCAGGCCCATGAGCGAGCGCAGCACCTTCTGCACGCTGGTGCGCTTGCTGACGGTGCGCTCGTCGGTCTGCACCTCGGCAGTGACGTCGTCGTACGAACGCACCTTGCGGAACAGATCGACCAGCGGCACCAGGCGCACCGCCATCGGGCAGCGCTTCGTGTCCGCGCTCGACAGCGGGCAATTCGCGCACTGGTGAAAACCGAGCTCGGTCCACGACGGCAGCCCGTCGGCCGGCGCCTCGGCGCCCGGCGCATCGGCTTGCAGGGATTCGGCGCGGCCGTCGGGGAAGCGGAAGTGGTAGACGAGCATCGTTCGGCTAGCTTACGCCGATTCGCCGTGCGCCCGGACCCGGGCCTCGAGCGCCTCCAGCCTGCGGTCGCGGATGCCGATCTCGCGCAGGTGCGCCACGGTGTCGAACAGGTAGTCGCAGCAGCGCCCCATCGGCCCGGCGCCCGTGGCGAGGTAGCGCGCGATCACCTCGTCCTCGAGGCCGGGCGCGTAGCGCTCATGCTGGCGATTGGCGCTGAAGGCGATCGCGGGCTCCGGGCCCTTGCCGGTGCGCGCGGTGGTCCAGACCGGGCGGTAGGACATGGTGAACATCTCGCGCCGCCAGATCACGTCGAGCTCGGTCGGCGCCGCGCGCCGCTCCAGGCGGTAGGCGACGCCGGTGCAGCTGCCGCCGGATTCCAGCGACAGCATCAGGCCGGGTCGCTCGGGACTGCCGCGGCCGGCGCGCGACCATAGGCAGAACTGGCGGTGAAAACCGTGGATGCGCGCCGTGCGGCGCTCCACGAAATGAAACGCGGGGTTCCACATCAGCGAGCCGAAGGCAAACACCCAGATGCGCCCCGGGCGCGGCGCGCTGGCGAGGATCGCCTGCACCTGCGCGCGCCGTTCCGCGTCGGTGGCAAAGCGCGCGCCGGGCCCGAGCAGGGCGCGCACCGAGGCGTGCAGCGTGCCGTCGAGAATGCTCGCGCGCGTGAGCCGCAGGCCGGCCATGCCGCGGCTAGCCCGGCGCCGCCACCGACAGGCCGCGGATGCCGTGGCGCGCGATGAGCTGCGCCACGAGGCCCGACGCCTTGACGTCCTCGGCGAACTTGCGCAGGTACGCGGCGCCTTCCGGGCGCCCCTTGGGCGTGCCGATCGCCTGCTGCACGGCGGTGAAGCGCCCGTCGAGGATCTTCGAGCCCGCGAGCTTGGCCACGTCTTCCATCAGGCGCGGCTTGAGGCCCGCGAGCACCTCGAGCTTGTCCTTGACGAACACCTGGTAGGAGGCCTCGATGCCCGCGGCCGTCACCAGCGTGGCGTGCTTGATGTTGCGCTCGAGCCAGAGGTGGTACGCGCTGCGCTCGGCGACCGCGATGCGCACGCCCTTGCGGTCCACGTCGCCGAGGGACTGGATCGGCGAGCCCGCGGGCACGAGGTAAGTCGCCTCGATCTCGACGTAGGGCGCGGTGAAGTCGATTTCGGCCGCGCGCTGCGGCTCGGCGCCGATGAAGGCGACGTCCCAT
>JAOUGZ010000715.1 GCA_029865405.1 Betaproteobacteria bacterium | reverse complement strand
GCCGCAACTCTTCGTCGTAGTCCAGCGCCTGCAACCGCCTCAGGCTCTGCTGCGCCTGCGGCACGGTATACAGAGGCTCGCCGCCCTCGCGCTCGGCTTCCTTTTCCTGCAGGTGGGCGCTGTCGGGCAACATGACGCCCACAAGCTCGCAGGTGGCGCGCGTCGCGTACACCGGCCCGCCGAAGCCCTGCGCGACGAGGCGCGGAATGAGGCCGGAATGATCAATGTGCGCGTGCGACAGCAGCACGAAGGCGATGTCGCGCGGCGCGAACGCGAAGCGGCGGTTGAGCGCGCGCGCGTGGCGGCCGCCCTGGCGCAGGCCGCACTCGATGAGGAACTTCACTTCGCCGGTGTCGACCAGGTAGCAGGAGCCGGTGACTTCGCCGGCGGCGCCGAGAAAGCTGAGCTTCATCCTGGGCAGCTTACTGCACGGGCCGGCGCCTTGCGCCAGTTGCGCTAGACTGCGCCAAAAGACCAAACTGCATTCCGTGCGCGGAACCCCCTACCGACTCGATGTCCGACCGCACCTTCCCGCGCGCATCGTCCGCCTCGAAGAGCTGGCCGGCAATCTCTGGTACAGCTGGCACCGCGCCACGCGCAGCCTCTTCGCCCAGCTCGACCCGGGCCTGTGGACCGAGATCAACCACGGCCCGAAGGCGTTCCTGCTCAATATCGACCAGCGCCGCCTGGACGAGGCGGCGCGCGACCCGGTGTTCCTCGCCGCCTACGACGCGGCGCTCGCCGCCTACGACGCCTATCACGCGCAATCCGCTGCCGACGGCCGTTTCGCGCCCGGTGAACGGGTGGCGTACTTCTGCGCCGAGTTCGGCCTGCACGAGAGCATGCCGATCTACTCGGGCGGCCTGGGTATCCTCGCCGGCGACCATTGCAAGACGGCGAGCGACCTGCGCCTGCCGTTCGTCGGCGTAGGGCTGCTCTACCGCCAGGGCTACTTCGAGCAGGCGCTCGACAGCGACGGCCGCCAGCAGGCGCGCTACGTCGACAACGATTTCGATCTGCTGCCGGTGGAGCCGGCGCGCCGCGCCGACGTCGGCGAAGTGCGGGTGCAGGTGGCGCTGCCGGGCGGGACCCTGCACATCAAGGTGTGGCGCGCGCGCGTCGGGCACGTGTCGCTGTACCTGCTCGACACCGACCTCGAGGAGAACGGCGAAGCCCAGCGCGACATCGTGCACCGGCTCTACGAGGGCAACCGCGGTGTGCGCCTCGAGCAGGAGCTGGTGCTCGGCGTGGGCGGCGCGCGCGCGCTCGCGGCGCTCGGCATCGAGCCGACCTGCTGGCACATGAACGAGGGGCACCCGGCGTTTCTCGCGCTCGAGCGGCTGCGCCGGCTGGTGGCCGAAGGCACGCCGTTCGCGGCGGCGCTGGAAGTGGTGGCGGCGAACTCGGTGTTCACCACCCACACCGCGGTGCCCGCCGGCCACGACGCTTTTCCCCTCGATGTCGTGCGCGAGTACGCGCGCAGCGCCTTTCCCGAGCTGCGGCCGCACCTCGACGAGGTGCTCGAGCTCGGCCGCGCCTCGGGCAACGGCGACTTCAACATGACCGCGCTGGCGGTGCGCGCGACGCGCGGGCGCAACGGCGTGTCGCGCATCCACACCGGCGTCTCGCAGCGCATGCTCGCGGGTCTGTGGCCGGAGATCGAGCCCGAGGAGAACCCGCTGGTGTCGGTCACCAACGGCGTGCACCTGCCGACCTACCTGTCCGACGCCTGGCACGACCTGTTCGACCGCTGCCTCGGCGCCGACTGGCCGGCGCGCATGTACCAGCCCGATTGCTGGAACGCGGTGCGCGCCATTCCGGATGCGGATTTCTGGAACGTGCACCAGACCCTCAAGGCGCAAATGCTGCACATCGTGCGCTTTCGCGTGGCGCGCCAGCACGCGCGCAACCAGGGCTCCGAAGCGCACCTCGAGCGCATGCTGCGCCTGGCCGACCCGGCGCGGCCGGACGTGCTCACCATCGGCTTCGGCCGGCGCTTCGCCACCTACAAGCGCGCGACGCTCCTGTTCCACGACCTCGACTGGCTGCGCCAGATCGTCTGCATCTCGGGGCGCTCGGTGGTGTTCCT
>JAOUGZ010000714.1 GCA_029865405.1 Betaproteobacteria bacterium | reverse complement strand
CCGAGCTGCGTGCCTCCAGCGCCGCCTTCAAGCCATCGCTCTTCCTGTGTGCCCGCCGCTTGGTCCGGTGCTCCACCCACCGTTCGTATCGCTCTTCGATCAGACCCAGGGCGATATTGGCCAGCAGCGGCGAGATGATGCCCCCTTGCGGCGTACCGGCGTCGCTGCGAAGGAACTGCTCCTCGCTCAGCACGCCGGCCTTCAAGAACTGCACGAGCAGTCGATTCACCCACAGGTCAGCGCAGTGCTGGCGCACGCGCTGCATGAGCAGATGATGGTCGATGTTGTCGAAGCAGCCCTTGATGTCGCCTTCGATCACCCACTGGTAGGGCGTCTCATGCCGCAGGCCGTCGAGCTTGCTCACGCGCCTGGGCCGCAAGGTCATCCTGATGTGCTCCAGCGCGCCGTGGCAGCCTCGCCCCGGCCGGAAGCCGTACGAGACATGCCGGAAGCGCGCTTCCAGGATGGGCTCCAGAAGTTGCTTGACCGCGCTTTGAACCACGCGGTCGGTCACCGTGGGGATGCCCAGGGCGCGGAACTGCCCCGGTTTGCCCGGCTTGGGGATGAGCTTTCTGCGGCACGGACTCGGCACATAAGTGCCTGCCCGCAACTCGCTTCGCAGCCCGTCCAAGTAGGCGTGCTCGCCGATGTCTCGGCGAATGCTACCCACGGTCTTCCCGTCGATGCCTGCCGTGCGCTTGCCCTGGTTGGTAGCTACACGTGCCCAGGCGCACCGCAGATTGCGCGGATCGATGATCCAGTTCCACAACTCGCGGTAACTCTCGTCGGGGTGTTGTCGACTCCACTGATACAGCTTGCGCTGCACGCTCAGGAGCCAGGCCTTGTCGGCCTGATGATCCGAGTCCACGGATCGTTCCTGCGGCTTCGCTTGCCAATCGATTCCCTGCTCGCCTTCGCCATGTGGCCGGCTTTCCCGACCTCGGACTACTACGCGAGCTCCGCCCCGTTGACGCCCCATCCCCGTTCGCCGCGGATAGCCCGTGTCCGTCACGGGCGGGGCGCCATTGGTTCCCATGTTCCGATTCACAACCTCAGGTCCTTAGGTGGCGAGCTCTACCCCTGGTGGCTCCGGACGATGGCTGAGTGGGGAATCCATCGCCGAGTGCGCTCGTGCGCACCCTCCAGAAGGGAACATAAAGCCCAACCGGATCACGCCACGGTGCCCGTCACGAGGACGGGATGTCGCTGAATACAGAGGCGTCCGACGCCCGCTTCGTTGTCTCACCATAGACCAAGTGGTAGCCCGACCCGCAGCCCGAAGGCCACGCTCGGTACAGTTCAGGCTGCTCTGCGCATGACACCCCGCCGTCGGCAAACGGCCGAGCTTTGCAGCCCCCTTTCGCCCGGCCCCAACCGGTGCGAGGCAGCATCGCAGCTGCCGGTAGTGAATCAGCCAGCTTGGTTCGCTGACGTATCGTTCTCCTTTCTCCTGTCGTTGCAAACCGCGCCTCCATGGCGCACTGATGTCCCACGACCAGACCTGGTTGGGCGCAACAGCCAACAGCTCGGGCTTGGTGTAGGCCGGGTGGGTGAGCTGGTTGCGCCGCTCGCGGCAGCCACCGTGGAGGGCCAGCAGCCGATACATCGTGCGCACCGAGCCGAGATAGCGGCCCTCGTCGAGCAGCGTGGCGTGCACGGACGCCGGCGCGGTGTCGACAAAGCGCTCGCCGTTGAGCGTGTCCAGCAGCACCTGGCATTCGTGCGTGTCCAGGGCCAATGGAGGGCGCGCTCGGGCGGCACACCGTGCCCGCGGCCCCACGAACGCCGCGCGGCGTACCAGCGCGTGCTGCCGGGCGGGGGCCCCTCGCCACAGGCCCATTGCCCGGCACGCTGCGCTGGCGCCCAGGGCCGGGGTGAGTTCGTGCACGCCGCTCATGAGTTGCTCTCGGGCTTGCTGTCTTGTTCGAGCAGGGCCAGTAAGGCGGCAACTTTTTTTGCACCGCGATCACCAGGTTGGCCTTGTCGAGTGCGACCTTGAGCTTGTCGCGCTCGCGCGTGAGTTGCACGATCTGCAGCGCATCGAGCCGACCAGGGTTGATCTTGGGCCCGCGCTTTTGCGGCGCCCGGAACGTG
>JAOUGZ010000713.1 GCA_029865405.1 Betaproteobacteria bacterium | reverse complement strand
CCACGGTGGGCAAGGCGATCCTGCAGCTGATCGCGCCCACCGCGGGCAGCGTGCGCTACGCGGGCGAGGAGCTCACCGGCCTGGGCCGCGCGGCGCTCAAGCCGCACCGCGCGCGCATGCAGATCGTGTTCCAGGACCCCTACGCCTCGCTCAATCCGCGCATGCGCGTGGCCGACGTCCTCGCCGAAGGCATGCGCGCGCTGGGCGTGGGCGCGAGCGAGGCCGAGCGCGAGCGACGCATCGACGCGATCCTCGAGCAGGTGGGGTTGCCCGCGGGCGCGAAGCGCCGCTACCCGCACGAGTTCTCCGGCGGGCAGCGCCAGAGGATCGCGATCGCGCGCGCGCTCGCCGTCGAGCCGCGGCTGCTCATCTGCGACGAGCCCACCAGCGCGCTCGACGTCTCGGTGCAGGCGCAGATCCTGAACCTGCTGCGCGAGCTGCAGGAGCGGCTCGGCCTCGCGTATCTCTTCATCACCCACAACCTGGCGGTGGTCGAGTACCTGGCGCACGAGGTGGCGGTGATGACCGAGGGGCGCCTGGTGGAGCAGGGCAGCGCCGAGCAGGTGCTGCGAGCGCCGCGCCACGCCTACACCCGGGCGCTGCTCGCGGCGGTGCCGAAGGTCGACTAGAAGATGGTCAGGCGCTGCCCGGCCATCAGGTGCTTGCCGATGCGGTTCCAGCGCTGCAGGTCCTTCACCGAGACGCCGTAGCGCCGCGCGATCCCCCAGGCGGTTTCGCCGCGGCGCACGACGTGCGTGCGTCCGCCGCTCGGAATCGGCGGCGCGTACATGATGGGCAGGCGCGCGAAGCTCTCGGCGCCGCCCTCGATCGGCACCACCAGCACCTCGGGCATGCGGCGCGCGCGCGGCGAGATGCCGTTGACTTCGCGCAGCTGCGCGAGCGACATGCGGTGCTGGCGCGCGATCGACTCCAGCGTGTCGCCGCGCTTGGGCTTGTAGGTCTTCCAGGACACGAGGTCGGCGTCGGCGAGCTTTTCCAGGTTGTCGTGGAAGGTGTCCACCTTGTCGGCGGGCAGCACGATGCGCGCGGCCACCGCCGAGCGGATCACGGGGCGGCTGAAGCCGGGGTTGAGGTTGACGAAATCCTCCACCGACATCTCGGCGAGCTCGGCGGCGAGCTTGACGTCGATGTCGCGCGTTTTCGTGACCGTGGCGAAATAGGGCTCGTTGGGAATCGGCGCGAGCGCGATGCCGTAGGCCGCCGGGTTGGCGATCAGGTTCTTCAGCGCCTGGAGCTTGGGCACGTAGCCGCGCGTCTCGCGCGGCATGGGCAGGCTCAGGTAGTCGGTCGGCTTGCCCTCCTTGCGGTTCCTGGCGATGGCGCGCGCGACGTTGTTCTCGCCCCAGTTGTAGGAGGCGAGCGCGAGGTGCCAGTCGCCGTGCATCTCGTAGAGGTCGCGCAGGTAGTCGAGCGCGGCGTCGGTGGAGGCGACGACGTCGCGGCGCCCGTCGTACCACATGTTCTGCGTCAGCTCGTAGCGCTTGCCGGTGCCGGGGATGAACTGCCACAGCCCCGAGGCGTGCGAGCGCGAATAGGCCATCGGGTTGAAGGCGCTCTCGAACATCGGCACCAGCGCGAGCTCGGTGGGCAGGTTGCGCTTCTCGAGCGCCTCGACGATGTGGAACAGGTAGCGCTTGCTGCGCTCGAACACGCGCTGCAGGTACTCCTGGTTGGCGACGTACCAGCGCGTGCGCTCGTCCACCTGCGGCGAGCGGATGTCGGCCATGGCGAAGCCGCGGCGCAGGCGCTGCCACAGGTCTTCGGTGGGCGCGGTGCGATCGAGGGTGGCGACCGGCTGCGCCTCGGCGAGCACGCGCCGCTCGCCTTCGAACGGGGGCAGGCGCGAGGCATCGAGCAGGCGCACGCTGGGCAGGCGCACGGGGGGCGTGGCCGTGATGATCAAGGGCGCCGGCTCCGCCGGCGGCACCACCTCCGGGATCGCCATGCGCACCGGCGGTGCGTCCGGGACGGCCTCGGGCGTGAGGGCGCAAGACTGCAGCAGCAGCAGTGCCGCCGCTATCAAAACACTTCCGGAAGGTCCCCTAAGTCCTTGCACGCAGGGCGATAGTACCCGC
>JAOUGZ010000159.1 GCA_029865405.1 Betaproteobacteria bacterium | reverse complement strand
GTGCGCAAGTGGGGCCCGTTCAAGGACGGGATCAGCCTCTACTACCTCTCGATCCACCGCAACAAGCGCAGCCTCGCCGTCAATTTCCGCGACCCGCGGGGGCTCGAGCTGATCCGCGAGCTTGCCCGCAGCGCCGACGTCCTGGTCGAGAACTTCAAGCCCGGCGCAATGCGCGACATGGGCATGGACTACGCGACGCTGGCCGCCGCGAATCCGCGGCTGGTGTTCGCATCCATCACGGGTTTCGGGCGCGGCGGGCCGTACGAGGATTTCCCGGGAGTGGACCAGATCGCACAGGGCATGTCGGGGCTGATGAGCCTGACTGGCCAGCCGGAAACCGGGCCGACGCGCGTCGGCATCCCGATCGGCGACGTCGTGGCGGGCATGTGGGCCGCGATCGGCATCCAGGCGGCCATCGTGCAGCGTCAGGCAAGCGCGCGGGGCCAGAGCGTGGAGACGTCGCTGCTCGGCGGGCTGCTCGCACTGCTCACCGTCCAGGGCCAGCGCCAACTGACGCTGGGCGACACGCCCGGGGTCGCAGGCAACGACCATCCAGTGATCTGCCCCTACGGCACGTTCCAGGCGCAGGACGGGCCGTTCAACATGGCGGCGGCTACCGAGGACATGTGGGTGAAGTTGTGCGGGCTGCTGGGTCTGGAGTCGCTCGCCGCGCATCCGGACTACAGGGACAACGCCGCGCGCATGAAGAACCGCCGCGAGCTGATCCGCCGCCTGAACGAGAAATTCGCGGCGCGCGGCAAGATGGAATGGACGCTGGAGCTGGTCAAGCTCGGCCTGCCCGCCGGGCCGATCTTCGACCTGAAGCAGGCCTTCAGCGACCCGCACGTGCGCCAGACCGGCATGATCGAGGACATCGAGCACCGCACGCTCGGCCGCGTGGAGCTCCTCGCCAACCCGATCCGCATGGCATCGCTCGGCGGGCGCTCGGTACGTCGCGCGCCGCCCGCGCTCGGCGAGGACTCGCTGCAGGTGCTGGCGGATTATGGCGTTGCGCGCGAGCGCGCCGAGGCACTGGTCGCCGCGAAGGTCGTGCAATGTGCCTGAAAGGACGAACGCCATGATTGCCAGGGAGCTTGCGTGGGTCGGGCTGGTTTCCACCGACGTCGATGCCGCCGCGACTATCTTCGAGCGCCACCTCGGGCTGCCGCGCAGCGATCTCGCTTCCGCTGCGGGGCCGGTGCCGGTATTCGCCATCGGGCGCAGTGCGCTGGCGGTGTTTCCCGCCGGCCACCCGCTGCTCGAGGGCGACGCGAGACCCGGCGTGCACCACATCGCGCTCGGTGTCGAGGATGTGCGGCAAGCGGCGGCGGCAGCCGGAATTCCCGTGGCGCGCGGCGCTGCGCCAGGACTCGGAAGTCGCCCTTGCATTGCGCTCGATCGAGGCGCGACCGTGGGCGTGCGCACGCTTCTCACCGAGCCGATCGAGCTGCCGCGCCATGCGGGTGGGCCGCTGGAGCGCATCGACCACCTCGGGGTGGCGAGCACCGACGTCGGCGAGGACGAGGCCCTGTTCTGCGGCAAGCTCGGCTTTCAGCTGGAGAGCCGCCAGACCGACATGGAAGTGAGCATGGCGGTGGAGAGCTTTACCTCCGACAAATACGGCGTCGTCTACCATTCGCGCGAGCCCGAGCCGGTCGGGGGGTTGCGCGTGTGCTTCATCACGGTGGGCGATTGCGAGCTCGAATTCCTCGCCAACTTCAACCCCCGGCAGGGCGGCGCCGTCGAGCGCGGCCAGCCCGGCAACACGAAGCAGGACCAGGGCGCGATCACGCGCTACGTCGCCTCGCGCGGACGCGGACTGCACCACATCGCGCTCAAGGCCAAGGATATCAACGCCACCCTCGGCGCGATGGCCAGGGCCGGCCTGGAGATGATCGACACCCGGGGCAGGCCGGGCTCGCGGCGCGCGCTCATCGGCTTTTCCCATCCGCGCGCGCTGGGCGGCGTGCTGATGCATCTCGTGCAGCGCCCCTAGGCGCGTAATTCACGCTGCCGTGGCAGCGACTACCGCGCCCGAGGCGCTGAAGCCGCTGGCAGTGGGGAGTGAATGTCGAGCGTGGTGACGCGGCGCAGCTCGCGCCGGTGCTTCGTGTCGTCGAACGGCCGGCCGCGGTGCATGGTCGCGAGGTTGTCCCAGATGACGAGGTCGCCCACGCGCCAGGCGTGCCGGTAGACGAACTGCGGCTGCGTCGCGTGCTCGACGAGCTCGCGCAGCAGCAGCCGCCCTTCGGGCACCGGCCAGTCGATGACGCGCGAAGCGTGCGAGGCGAGGTACAGCGAGCGCCGGCCGGTACGCGGGTTGGTGCGCACCACCGGATGCACGGCGCCGGGGAGCTTGCGCCGCTCGGCTTCCGAGAACTCGAAGCCGAGCGTCATGCGCGAGTAGGCGATCGAATGGTGCGCGTGCAGTCCTTCAATCGTGCGCCGCATCTCGGCGTCGAGCGCATCGTACGCCGCGCGCAGGTCGGCGAATTCGGTGTCGGCGGCGACCGGGGGCACCACTTTGGCAAGCAGCATCGAGTAGCGGCCCGGCGGGTCCTCGAAAGATGCGTCGGTGTGCCACAGGCGGTTGCCCAGTGCGTAGGCGCGCCGGCGATCGCCCGCCTGCATCACCTGCCCGCTCTCGTCCACATTCGAAATGTCGGTGAGGGCCTCGTCGCCGAGGCGGTTCCTGCCCAGAACCGCGGCGCCGGTCTTGGCGTGCAGCGCGCCGTCGAAGCGCTTCGCGAACGCAAGTTGCTCGCCGCCGTCGAACTTCTGGTCGCGGAAGACGAGCACCGCGTGCTCGTCCATCCCCGCCCGGATCGCGTCGAGCGTAGCCTGATCCGTGACGCCGCGCAGGTCGATCGGGCCGGCCTCGGCGGCGAACAGCGGGTGCAGCCTGCGGAACGTCAGCGGCATGGAGGGATTCTATGCCACCCCCGCCATTAGACTGGCAGCCAGGATGAGACGGAACCTGACCTGGCTCGCCGCGGCGGCGGTCCCCGCATTGCTGAGCTGCGCGCCGGCGGCGGCCACGGCGCCGGCGCCGGAGGGCTTTGCGGGCATGCAGGCGCACCGCATCGAGGAGCCCGTGCTCGGCGGCCACATGGTGGTGTACGAGGGCGGCCTTGGCCACGACCGCTCGGTGCTGCTCGTGCATGGCATCGGCGCGGGCGGCGCGCGCGACTGGCGCGAGACCGTCGGCTGGCTGCAGCGTTCCTATCACGTCGTCGCAGTGGACCTGCCGGGCTTCGGCGCGTCCAGCAAGGCGAATGCCCTGTACTCGCCGACCAACTACGCCCGCGTCCTCGACCGCGTAACCGAGCGGTTCCTGCGCCGCCCCTTCGTGCTGGTGGGCCATTCCATGGGCGCGGTGGCGTCCTTGCGCTACGCGGCGACTTACCCGCAGGACGTGGCGCAGCTCGTGGTCATCGATGCGCCGGGCATCCTGCACCGGCATTCGGTGAGCAGCCAGTTCCTCGCGCAACTGGGCATGGAATTCGTGCCGCCGTGGCTCGATCCCCTGGAAGGGCTGCTCAACTTCGCGCGCAAGCTGCTCACGCCGCTCGCGCGGCTGCGCTTCGAGCCGCAGGTCATCCTGGCGAGCCCGCAGTTGCGCGAAAGCCTGCTGGGCGGCGATCCCACGATGATCGCGGGGCTCGCGGTGGTGAGCGAGGACCTGAGCGCGGACCTCGCGGCGGTGCGCGCCGAGACGCTGGTGGTCTGGGGCGCCAAGGATCTGCTCGTGCCGCCCCGCACCGGCAAGGTCCTGGCCTTGAAGTTGCCGCGCGCGCAGCTGCAGGTGATCGCGGACGCCGCGCATACGCCGATGCTCGAAGCGCCCGCGGAATTCCGCGACGTGCTGCTGCCGTTCCTCGAGCTCGGCCTGCCGGGTGCACCGGCGGCGCGCCCCGCGCCGCTGGAAAAGCAGGGCAACGAGCGCTGCGAGCGGGAGCGCCTTCGCGTGTACGAGGGTGACTACGACGTGCTGACGATCGTGGGCTGCCGGCAGACCACGATCCGCAATGCCCGCGTGCGCGAGCTGCGCATCGAGGACTCCATCGTGACGATCGAGGACAGCCGCATCGGCGGCGGCGAGACCGGCCTTGTCGCGCGCAACTCCACCGTGATCGCCACCAACGTGCGCATCGAAGCCGAGGTCGCGATCGCGGCGCATGCCAGCCGCCTCGACCTCGCCGCCGTCGAGCTTATCGGACGGCAGGCCGCGGTGAGCGCGACGGCGCAAAGTTACGTCGTGCTCTCGTTCAGCCGCGTGACCAGCCCCCGCGTGCGCGGCGACGTGCACGATTTCTTCACCGTCGGCCCGCAGAACCCGCTGTAGCGCCGCCAGGCCGCATAATTCCTCGATGTCGCCGCCCCTGGCTTCCCGCACCGCCCTCGTCACCGGCGCCTCGCGCGGCATCGGCAAGGCGATCGCGCTGGCGCTCGCCCAGGCCGGCGCCAATGTCGCGGTCAACTACCGCGAGCGCAAGGCCGAGGCCGAAGACACCGTCAAGGCGATCCAGGCCCTCGGCCGAAGAGCGGCGGCGTTGCAGGCCGACGTCTCGAATGCGAAGGCCGTCGCCGGTCTGATCCGGGAGACGGAAACCCGGCTCGGCCCGATCGACATCCTCGTCAACAACGCGGGCATCGCCGTGCGCCGCGGCCTTGAAGATCTGAGCGAGGAAGACTTCGATCGCACCATTGCCGTCAACCTCAAGTCCGCGTTCCTGTGCACGCAGGCGGTATTTGCCGGCATGCGCCAGCGCGGCTGGGGGCGGATCATCAACATCTCTTCCGGCGCGGCGCGCGGCGCGGGTCTGGTTGGTGCGCACTACAATGCGTCGAAGGCCGGGATGGAGGGCCTCACGCGCGGCTACGCCGCGCGCCTGGCGAAGGAAGGTGTCACGGTGAACGCCGTGTCGCCTTCCCTGATTGAAACTGAGATGATCGCCGATCACCGCAAGGAGTCCGTGGCGCGCATTCCCGTGGGGCGCCTGGGCACAGGCGAGGAAGTCGCCGCGGTGGTGGTGATGGTGGCGGCGAACGCCTACATGACCGGCCAGACCGTGCAGGTGAACGGCGGCCTGCACTTCAACTGAGAGGAGGACACCGATGACCGAGAATCTCACTGGCAGCTGCCTGTGCGGCGCGATCCGCTACAGCGTGAGCGCGCCGATCAGCGAGCTGCGTGTTTGTCACTGCACCAACTGCCAGAAGGGCTCGGGCACGGGCGGCAGCGTCAACGCGCCGCTTGCCTCGAGCGCCTTCAGGCTCACGCAGGGCACGCCCAAGCGCCACACCGGCAAGGCCGACAGCGGGCGCACGCTGCACCGCTATTTCTGCGGCGACTGCGGCTCGCCGATCTACAGCCAGCGCGAGGCGATGCCCGAGATGATCGCGCTGCGCGTGGGCACGCTGGACAACCCGGGGCCGATGAAGATCACGGCGCACATCTGGACGCGCAGCGCGCGCCCCTGGTCGCACATCGACCCGGCGGCGAAGCAGTTTCCCGGGCAGCCCGACGCGCCCGCGGCGCCGACGAAATAGGGAGGGCGCATGGCCGAGCCGCAGATGGTGGACCCGCACGACCCGGTGATGACCGGGGAAAATTCGTTCATCCGCCTGTCGAACGACGGCGGCAAGACCCTCGTCGAGCGAGTGAGCCACTGGCGCGTCCTGTGGTCGCCCGCCGGGCAGGGGCACGCGCTGTTCATCGAAAGCTCGCTCACTGGCAAGGGGCCGCGCCTGTACGCCGACAATGCCGGCCTCGCGCGCTACCTGCAGCGCATGATCGAGATCCTGCTCTACAAGGAATTCGCCGACGAGACGCTGGCCGTCATCGACGCCGAGTTCGAGCGCAGCGGCAACTCGCTCAGCACCATCGAGGAACGCGTCGTCTCCAGCGACGACGAGATCATCCTCAGCTGGTGGGACCTGATGCCACCGTACGTTCTCACCATGCCCCCGGGCGCCATGAACCGCCCGCTTGGCGTCTACAGCACGTTCCTCCCCGCGCGCAGCGCGCAGCTCTCGGTGAACGGCGCGGCCGCCACCGCCAAGGTGTTCCCGCAGGAGCGCTTCGGCAAGGCCTCGTCGAGCTGCTGCCTGGCGTGGTCGGAGACATGGACCCAGCCGAAAGGAGCAAAGGCATGACCGCCCTGTTCATCGTGCGCGCCCAGGTCGATCCCTTGGTCCGGGACGCATTCGATCGCTGGTACCAGGAAGAGCACTTGCCCGATGCGCTGAAGGCGTTCAAGGCAAGGCGCGCCTGGCGCGGCTGGAGCGACATGGACGCCTCGGTGCACTACGCTTTCTACGAATTCGACGACCTCGCGCGCGCCCGCGCCATCCCGGGCTCGGGCGAGATCAAGGCACTGATCGCGGAGTTCGACCGCGCCTGGGGCGACAAGGTGAAGCGCACGCGCGAGATCCTGGAAGTGCTGCAGACGCTCTGAGCCAAC
>JAOUGZ010000712.1 GCA_029865405.1 Betaproteobacteria bacterium | reverse complement strand
CTGTTCGGCGCCGGCAAGATGTTCCTGCCGCAGGTGGTGAAGTCGGCGCGCGTCATGAAGCAGGCGGTGGCCCATCTCGTGCCCTTCATCGAGGCGGAGAAAGCAAAGACCGGGGAGGGCGGGCGGCCCAAGGGCAAGATCGTCATCGCTACCGTGAAGGGCGACGTGCACGACATCGGCAAGAACATCGTCGCCGTGGTGCTTCAGTGCAACAACTACGAGGTGCTGAACCTCGGCGTCATGGTGCCGGCGCAGAAGATCCTGGAAACGGCGCGCGTGGAGAAAGCCGACGCCATCGGCCTGTCGGGTCTGATCACGCCGTCGCTCGAGGAGATGGCGCACGTCGCGCGCGAGATGGAGCGCGAGGGCTTCACGCTGCCGCTGCTCATCGGCGGCGCGACGACCTCGCGCGCGCACACGGCGGTGAAGATCGCGCCCAACTACTCGGGCCCGGTAGTGTATGTGCCGGATGCCTCGCGCTCGGTGCCGGTGACGCAGAGCCTGCTATCGAAGGAGGCGCGCGCTGCCTACGTCGCCGAGGTGCGCGCGGACTACGAGAAGCTGCGTCGCCAGCATGCCGAGAAAAAAGGGCCGGGGCCGCTGCTATCGATCGCGCGCGCGCGTGAGCTTGCCTACGACGCCGACTGGACGGCCTACGCGCCGCCCGCCCCGGCCAAGCCCGGCCTCACCGTGCTCGCCAACTATCCGCTGGAGAAACTCGCGCCCTACATCGACTGGGGGCCGTTCTTCCAGACCTGGGAGCTGTCGGGCCCGTACCCGAAGATCCTCGAGGATCCGGTGGTGGGCACCGAGGCGCGCAAGCTCTTCGCCGACGCGCAGGGTTTCCTGAAGAAGATGATCGACGGACGCTGGGTGCGGGCGAGCGGCGTTTGCGGCCTGTTTCCGGCGGCGCGCGTGGGCGACGACATCGAGATCTACCGCGACCCGTCGCGCCGCGAGATCCTGATGACCTGGCACAACCTGCGCCAGCAGAACCAGAAGCCCACGGGACATGCCAACCAGTGCCTCGCCGATTTCGTGGCGCCGAAGGATACGGGCGTACCCGACTGGGTCGGCGCCTTCGCCGTCACGACGGGCCTCGGCATCGAGAAGAAGCTCGCCGAGTTCGAGCGCGCGCACGACGACTATTCGGCCATCATGCTGAAAGCGCTCGCCGACCGGCTCGCCGAAGCCTTCGCCGAGCACCTGCACGAGCGCGTGCGGCGCGAGTACTGGGGCTACGCCGCGGACGAGGCGCTCGACAACGCCGCGCTCATTGCCGAGAAATACCGCGGCATCCGCCCGGCGCCCGGGTATCCCGCGTGTCCCGACCATACCGAGAAGGCCACGCTCTTTGCGCTGCTCGATGCGCCGAAGCACACGGGCATGACGCTCACCGAGTCCTTCGCCATGCTGCCGGCGGCCGCGGTATCGGGTTTCTACCTGGCGCACCCTGACGCCCGCTATTTTGCCGTGGGCCGCATCGGCCGCGACCAGGTTGAGGACTATGCGCGGCGCAAGGGCATGAGCGCAGTGGACGCCGAGCGCTGGCTCGCCCCGTACCTCGCCTACGATCCCGCACAGCAGGTTCAGGCCGCATAGCTATAATGCGGCGCGATTCGCAACCGGAGGCATGACATGGGCAAGGGCGACAAGAGAACGCGGCGCGGCAAGATCTACAAGGGCAGCTACGGCAAGTCGCGTCCGCAGCGCGTGAAGAAGGCGAAGAAGAAATCCTGAGCCCCGCGCTCATCATCGCCCTGGGCGCACTGCTCGCCGCAGCAGGCGTCGCCCTGGGGGCCTTCGGCGCGCATGCCTTGAAGGCGCGACTGCCGACGGAGATGCTGGCGGTCTGGAGTACCGGCGTGCAGTACCACCTGTGGCATGCGCTCGGCATGATCCTCGTCGGCCTCGCCGCGGCCGTCATTCCCGATGGACCCTGGCTGCGCGCGGCGGGGCTGCTGCTCCTTACCGGGATTGTGCTGTTCCCGGGCAGCCTCTACGCGCTGGCGCTCGGTGCGCCGAAATGGCTCGGTCCCGTGACGCCGCTCGGCGGCGCCGCGTTCCTCCTCGGCTGGCTCGCTTTCGTCGTCGCCGCGC
>JAOUGZ010000158.1 GCA_029865405.1 Betaproteobacteria bacterium | reverse complement strand
GCCCGCGGGAAACAGGCGCTGCAGGAGGGCGAATGCATCATCGTTCAGCCGTGCCGGGAATACCCCGGTCGGCAGCCGGGTGGCGCGCGCGGTGATCGCCGTCGTGTCCGGCCCGTGCTTGCGCGTGAGCCAGGGCAGCGTGCCAGTCTCAGCCATGGCGAAGCGGCTGCGGTTGCCGGCGTCGCGCACCGCCTTCGCCATGACATACGAGCCGAACGTCCCGGGGGCGAGGAACACCACCTGGCCGTCGGCGAGATGCGGCGCGAGGCGACGCGCGTTGTCGGCCTGCGTGAACGCCGGGTCGGGCATGAAGACGAGCTCCGCGCCGCGTACCGCCTCGCCGATATCGGCGCAGGGTTTGGCGATGCGCACTTCGCGCATGCCGATGGCGTCCTTGAGGTTGATCTTTGCGCGCAGCGCCGCCGCGTCGCGACGCCAGTGCCGCACCTCGTGCCCCCGCTCGGTAAGGTCGGCGATCGCCGCGTGCGCGCCGTTGCCGCCCCCGAGCACCGCGACTCTCATCTGGCAAATCTTAT
The DNA here is from genome assembly GCA_029865405.1 of Betaproteobacteria bacterium. Next base: position 5,948 of record JAOUGZ010000158.1, on the reverse strand, counting down.
CGGCATGGAGCGCTCCCTTCCGGCCGACCCTTTGTCCAGTGCCGACGCCCGTTATTGCCAATGTTGACCAAATCCACCCGCTAAGTGCCGCAGAATGGGGTCGTAGGCGCCCCAGGTGCGACATCCCGCCGCAGGAGGAAAAGCCAGCTAATGCCTAGAATCTATGGGGTTTTCACGCTCGCGCGACGGGCGCGAGCCACAGACATGACGACAAACGGCGACGCGTCCACACGGCTCGCGCACAAGGCACGTGTGCAAGGGTTCACGCTGCTCGAGCTGCTGGTGGTGATGGTCATCATCGGCTTGCTGGCCGGTTACGTCGGACCGCGCTATTTCGGCCAGATCGGCAAGTCCGAGGTCAAGGTCGCCAAGGCGCAGATCGACGCGCTCGAGAAAGCGCTCGACCAATATCGGCTCGATACCGGCCGCTATCCGTCGAGCGAGGCCGGCCTGAACGCGCTGGTGACCAAGCCGGCGAACGAGCCCAAGTGGGCCGGCCCGTACCTGAAGAAGAGCGTGCCGCTGGATCCCTGGGATCGCCCTTATGTCTACAAGGCACCGGGTGCGCACGGCGAGTTCGACCTGCTGTCGTACGGCAAGGACGGCCAGCCGGGCGGCACCGGCGAAGCCGCGGACATCACGAACTGGTAACCGGCACCGTGCGCTTCGAAATCTCCGCGATCTCCAGGCACGCCGCTCCCGTCCGGCTGACGCTGGAGGCGGCCGACGCCGAGCATGCGCGGCGCGAGGCCGTCGAACGCGGTCTGCACGTCGTCGGCGTGCGCGCGACGCGCGCCTGGTGGCGCGGGCGGCCGGCGCGCGGGCGCTTCCCGCTGCTCGCGTTCAGCCAGGAACTGTGCGCGCTGCTCGCCGCCGGCCTGGGCCTGGTCGAATCGCTGCAGGCGCTCGCCGACAAGGAAGAGCGGCTCGCCGTCAGGGCGACGCTGCAGGACGTCATGCGCATCGTGTCCTCCGGCGCGCCGCTGTCGAACGCCCTCGCCGCGCATCCGGGGGCCTTCCCGACGCTGTTCGTGGCGACCGTGCGGGCGGCGGAAACCACCGGCGACCTGCCCGAGGCGCTGGCGCGCTTCGTCGCCTACCGCAGCCAGATCGAGACGGTGCGCAAGCGCGTCATCGGCGCCTTGATTTACCCGGCGCTGCTGCTCGCCGTCGGCGCGCTGGTCACCCTGTTCCTGCTCGCCTACGTGGTGCCGCGTTTTGCCGCCGTGTACGAGGACGCCGGGCGCGACCTGCCGTTCCTGTCGCAGCTGCTGCTCACCTGGGGCCGCTACTTCGAGGCGCATTGGGCCGCGACGCTGCTTGGCCTGCTCGCGCTGCTCGCCTTCGCGGGCTACGCGCTTACGCGACCGGGCGTGGGCGCGCGGCTGGCGCGGGCGCCTTGGCGCGTGCCGGCGTTCGGCGAGCGCCTGCGGGTGTACCAGCTGGCGCGGCTGTATCGCACGCTCGGCATGCTGCTGCAAAGCGGCCTCACGATCGTTGCGGCGCTCAAGCAGTGTGGCGAGATGCTGGCGCCGCAGCTGCGGCCGCGGCTCGAGCGCGCGGTGCAGGCGCTGGGCGCGGGCCAGCTGATCTCGACGGCGCTGCACGAGCACGGCCTCACCACGCCGGTCGCCCTGCGCATGCTGCGCGTGGGCGAGCGCTCCGGGCGCATGAGCGAGCTGATGGGCCGCATCGCCACGTTCCACGAAGAGGAGATGGCGCGCGCGGTCGACTGGTTCACGCGGCTGTTCGAGCCGCTGCTGATGCTGCTGATCGGCGCGCTGATCGGCCTGATCGTGGTCCTGATGTACGTGCCGGTGTTCGAGCTGGCCGGGAGCCTGCAATGAACGCGCCGGTCAGCGCCTTCGTGCTCGACGCGGCCGTCCTGCGCCGCGCGCGCGAAGACGCCGCGCGCGACAGCCGCAGCGCGCTCGAGCTGCTCGAGGAGCGCTCGGGGCTGCCACCGCGCGAATTCGTGGGCCAGCTCGGCCAGCTGCTGCATTACCGCACCCTGAGCAACGCGCAGCTCGCGGCGCTGGCGCCCGACTACGGCGTGCTGCCGTTCCCCGAGGCCGCCCGCCACGGCGTCATCGCCGCCCGCGACGGCGCCGGCGAGCTGCTGGTGGTATGCGCCGATCCGCTCGACGCCGAGCGCATCGAGTGGGCCGAGGCGCGCATCCGCAGCGCGTTTTCCTGGGTCCTCGCGCACCGCGACGATCTGGCGGTGTACCTCGTGCGCCAGGAGGACGCGCTGCGCGCCATCGACGGCGCGCTGGCGCCCGCCGCCCAGGCGCGTGCCGCAGCCGCGCTCGAGGACCTGTCGTTCGCCTCGATCAGCGAGGACACCAACCCCACGGTGCGCCTGGTCAACTCGACCCTGTACGACGCGCTGAAGACGGGCGCGAGCGACATCCACCTGGAATCGCGCGCCGACGGACTGGAGATCAAGTACCGCATCGACGGCGTGCTCTCGCCGGTCGGCGTGGTCGGCGGGCGCGAGCAGGCGCAGCAGATGGTCTCGCGCGTCAAGGTGATGTCCGAGCTCGACATCGCCGAGACCCGCGTGCCGCAGGACGGGCGGCTGAAGATCGCGACGCGCGGCCGCGAGGTGGACCTGCGCGTGTCGATCATGCCCAGCATCTTCGGCGAGGACGCGGTGCTGCGCATCCTGGACAAGCAGGCGCTGGCCGATCGCGTGGCGGGGCTGACCCTGGCGCAGCTGGGCTTCGACGAGACCACCATGCGCGGCCTGCGGCGGCTGTCGCGCGAGCCCTACGGCATGCTCCTGGTGACCGGGCCGACCGGCAGCGGCAAGACCACGACCCTGTACGCGGCGATCTCCGAGATCAACCACGGCCGCGACAAGATCGTCACCATCGAGGACCCGGTCGAGTACCAGCTCGCCGGCGTGCTGCAGATTCCGGTGAACGAGAAGAAAGGCCTCACCTTCGCGCGCGGGCTGCGCTCGATCCTGCGCCACGACCCCGACAAGATCATGGTCGGCGAGATCCGCGACCCGGAGACCGCGCAGATCGGCGTGCAGGCGGCGCTCACCGGCCACCTCGTGCTCACCACGGTGCACGCGAACAACGTGTTCGACGTCATCGGCCGCTTCACGCACATGCAGGTCGATCCCTACAACCTGGTCTCGGCGCTGAACGGCGTGCTGGCGCAGCGATTGGTGCGCCTGAACTGCCCGGAGTGCTCGGAGGCGGCGCCGCCCACCGCCGAGCAGCTCGCCGACTCCGCGCTCGAGCGCGAGAGCGTCGCCGGCTACCGCTGGCGCGCGGGGCGCGGCTGCGGCGTGTGCCGCGGCACGGGCTACAAGGGGCGCAAGGCGGTCGGCGAGCTGCTGCGGCTCACGCCCGAGATCGCCGAGCTGATCGTGTCGCGCGCGCCGCTGCGCACGCTGCGCGCGGCGGCCGAGCAGTCGGGAACGCGCTTCCTGCGCCAGGCGGCGCTGGCACTCGTGCGCAGCGGCGAAACCACGTTGGACGAGGTGAATCGTGTCACCGCGGTGGCGTGACGAACTGCGGCTGCTGCTGACGCCGCAGCGCGCGGCGCTGCAGCGCTTCGCCCGCGGCCTGCGCCGGGCGCCGGTGCAGCGCGCGCAGCTGGACGCGGCGCCCGGCGCGGCGCTCGACTGGACGCCGGCGCTCGAGGCGCTGGGCGCGCTGCTCGCCGCCGCGCCCGCGCGCGGCGCCGATGCCACGGTCATCGTCTCCAGCCACTTCGTGCGCTACGGCCTGGTGCCGGCGAGCGAGCTGCTCGTCACGCAGGAGGACGAGGTGCGCTTCGCGCGGCACAACTTCATGCGCGTGCACGGCGCCGCCGCCGAGCACTGGAGCGTGCGCGTCAGTCCGGGAGACGGCACCGCCCAGGATGGCGGGCTGGCGAGCGGCATGGAGCAGGCGCTGGTCGATGCCCTGCGCGCCCTGCTCGAGCGCCACGGCTTGCGCCCGCGCGCCCTGCAGCCGGCGCTGATGGCCGCGTTCAATCACGCGCGCCTTGCGCTGCCCGCCGGCGGATGCCGGCTGATCGTGCACGAGCCCGGCATCGCCGTGAGCGCACTGCTCGCGCCGGGGTGGCGCCGCGTGCGCAGCCAGCGCGTGGCGGAACCGGCGGCCGAGGCGCTGGCGCAGTTGCTCGAGCGCGAGCAGGTGCTCGAGGACGAAGCGCCGGCCGACGTGCCCATCTGCCTGCTGCCGCTCCTGCCCCTGGCGCAGCCGCTGCCCGCGGCGCCGGGCGCGGCGCCACACTTGCTCGAGGCTTTCTGGCCGGAGAGCGCGCAAGGCGCGCCCGAGAGGAGCGCGGCATGACGCGGCCCCGTGCCCTGCGGCTCGATCACTTCGCCAACGGCGCGCGCGGGCTGGGCGCGGGCCGCGCGCTGCTCGCCGCCGCACTGCTGGCGGCCGCGGCCCTGGGCGCGTGGCAGCAGGCGCTGCAGCGCGAGTTCGATGCGCTGGAAGCGCGAGCGTCGCGCGATGCGCGGTCCGGCGGGGCGCGCGCGGTGGCCGTCGCCATGGACCCGCGCCGCCTGGAAGAGGCGGAACGGCGCGCAAGCCTGATCGCGCTCGAGCTGCGCCTGCCGTGGAACGAGCTGTTCAACGCCGTGGAGGAAGCCACGGACCCCGCCGTGGCGCTGCTCGCCGTGGAGCCCGACGCGCGCCGCTCGGCCCTGCGCGTGAGCGGCGAGGCGCGCGACAAGGAGGCCATGCTGAGGTACGTGAAGCGCCTGGGCGCGCAGCCGCCGATCGTGCGCGCGCTGCTCGAATCGCATGCCGAGCGGCGCACGGGCGGCAGCGCCGCGGTGCAGTTCACGCTCGTCGCGTACTGGGGATCGCAGCCATGAGCCGCGCCTGGCTCGCCCCGACGCTGCTGGCGCTGCGGCGCCGCGCGCGCCGCGCCGCCGAGCGCCTGGGCGCGCCCGGGCTGATTGGCGCGGCGATCTTCGCCGCCTGCCTGGGCTACTACAGCGGCTCGGTGCAGCCGCTCGCCGCGCACGTCGACGCCCTCGAGGCGGCGCGCGCCGGCGGCCTGCGCCCGCGCGAGCGCATCGTCGCGGACGACGGCAGCGCGGCGTTGCGCCAGTACGCCGCCTCGTTCCCGGACGAGCGCGAGGCCGCGAACGTGCTGGCGCGGCTCTACGCCCTCGGCGCGCGCGCGGGCGTGCGCCTGGCGCAGGGCGAATACCGCTTCGTGCAGCCCGACGCGCTCGGCATGGTGCAGTACAAGATCGTGCTGCCCGTGAGCGGCCAGTATCCGCGCATCCGGCAGTTCATCGGCGCGGTGCTCGTCGAGGTGCCCTGGATCTCCGTCACGCAGGTGACCCTGCAGCGCGAGCGCGTGGGCCTGGGCAACATCGACGCGCGCCTGGAGTTGACCCTGCACCTGCGCGCAACCGGCGCGATCGAAGCGCGCGACCGCGCCGTGACCGAGCCCTTCCCAGTGGCCCGGGAGGATCGGCGATGAACGCGCGCGCACTGGCGGCGACTGGCCTCGTCGCGCTGCTCGCGCTGCTCGCGCTGCTCGCGCTGCAGGAGTACGGCGCGGCGGGCGCAGCCGACGAGCGCGGGAGCGGGGACGACGTCGTGCCCGTGGCCACCATCGCGCCGGGCAGCGCCGCGGCGCCCACCGGTACGCGCACCGCGCAGGCCGATTCCCAGTTCGAGATTCCGCGGCGCAACGCCGGCCCGGGCAAGCGCGACGTGTTCGCCCCGCACAGCTGGGCGCCTCCGCCGCGGCCGGTGGTCAAGCCCAAGCCGGCCCCGGCAGCGCCGCCCCCACCCCCGCCGCCCCCGAGCGCGCCGGCGCTGACGCTGGTCTTCCTCGGGCAGCTGCAAGTGGCGGGCGAAGCGACCGTCTATTACCTCGCGCAGGGCGATCGCGTGCACGCGGTTTCCGTGGGCGACACGATCGACGACGTATACCGCGTGCTCGCCCCCGAG
>JAOUGZ010000157.1 GCA_029865405.1 Betaproteobacteria bacterium | reverse complement strand
CGAGGAACTGCGCAGCGCCTGGCCGCTTCTGGTGCCGGGCCTGCACCGGCTCGAGTTCGAGAACGGGCGCGTCGTGCTCACGCTCGCCTTCGGCGACGCGGCCGAGCTCGTGCCGCAGCTGCGCCTCGCCGCGGACGCGATCTATCTGGACGGCTTCGCGCCGGCGAAGAATCCCGACCTGTGGTCGACCGAGCTGCTCAAGTCGGTGGCGCGCCTTGCGGCGCCCGGCGCCACCGCGGCCACCTGGAGCGTCGCGGCGGAAGTGCGCTCGGGCCTGCGCGCCGCGGGCTTCGTCGCGGAAAAGCGCCGCGGCTTCGCGAGAAAGAGCGAGATGCTGGTGGCGCGCTTTGCGCCCAAGCGCACGCTGCGGCTCGAGCCGCCGCGTCCCGAGGAGCGCAGCGCGGTCATCGTCGGCGCAGGCATTGCCGGCGCCGCCGCCTGCGAGCGCCTGGCTGCGCGCGGCTGGGAGGTGACGCTCGTGGAGCGGCACCTGGAGCCGGCGCTCGAAGCCTCCGGCAACCACGCCGGCGCCTTTCACCCCGTCGTCTCGCCCGACGACAGCCCCATGGCGCGCCTCGCGCGCGCGGCGTTCACGTTTCTCCTCGAGCATTGGCGCCAGTTCGATGCCATCGGTGCGGCGCCGGAATGGAAGCGCTGCGGCGCGCTCCAGCTTGCGCGCGATGCGCGCGAGGATGCGTCGCAGCGCGCGGCCCTCGAGGCGCTCGGCCTGCCCATCGCCTACGCGCAGCGGCTCGACAGGGCGCAGGCAAGCGCCTGCGCCGGCGTGCCGCTTTCCGTGGGCGGACTGTGGTTTCCGGAAGGCGGCTGGATCCGCCCGCGCAGCTTCGCGAGCGCGCTCATCGCGCGCTCGCGCGCAAGGGCGCTCTACGGGCGCGAGGCGACGGCACTGGAGCGCGCCGGAACGCGCTGGATCGTGCGCGACCGCGAGGGCGAAGTGCTGGCCGAGGCCGGCGCGGTGGTGCTCGCCAACGCCGCCGATGCGCTGCGGCTCGCGCCGTCACCGCACATCGCTTTGCGCCGCGTGCGCGGGCAGCTCACCTACCTGCCGCCGATCCGGGGACTGCGCGCGGTGCTGTTGCGCGGCGGCATGGTGCTGCCGGCAGTCGGCGGCATCAGCGTGACGGGCGCGAGCTTCGACCTCGAGGACGCCGATGCCTCGGTACGCGCCGCGAGCCACGAGGGCAATCTCGAGCGGCTGGAGTACATCATTCCGGGCGCGGCGGCCGGGCTCGATCCGGCTGCGCTCCAGGGCCGCACCGCCTTTCGCAGCGTCGCGCGCGACCGGCTGCCGATCATCGGTCCGCTGGAAGGTGCGCCGGGACTCTATGGCGCGTTTGCGTACGGCTCGCGCGGCTTGCTCTGGGCCGGGCTGGGTGCCGAGCTCCTCGCGAGCCAGATGGAAGGTGAGCCGCTGCCGCTGGAGGCGCCGCTCGCCCAAGCGCTGGCGCCCGGGCGTTTCGCAGCGCGCGCTAAGCGCCGCGCAGGATCGACGGGCTCGCGTCCTTGACGTCGCGCAGGCCGCACAGGGCCATGCTGACGTCGAGCTCCTTCTGGATGATCTCCAGGGTCTTGGTCACGCCCGCTTCGCCCATGGCGCCGAGGCCCCAGGCGAATGCCTTGCCGATCATCGTGCCGCGCGCGCCCAGCGCCAGCGCGCGCAGCACGTCCTGGCCCGAGCGGATGCCGCCGTCGAACCAGATCTCGATGCTGCCGCCCACGGCCTGCACCACCTCGGGCAGCGCGCGAATCGACGACACGGTGCCGTCGAGCTGGCGCCCGCCGTGGTTCGACACCACGATCGCGTCCGCCCCGGTCGAGGCCGCGATCTTGGCGTCCTCGACGTCCATGATGCCCTTGAGGATCAGCTTGCCGCCCCAGAGCTTCTTCACCCACTCCACGTCCTTCCAGGAGAGCGTCGGATCGAACTGCCCCGCGATCCACTGCCCCAGGGTCGTCAGGCTCTTGGCATCGGGAATGCGCCCCTCCAGGTTGCCGAAGGACTTGCGCCGGCCTGTCAATACGTTCAGCACCCAGCCGGGCTTGGTCATCACGTCGAGAACGGTGCCGGGGGTGAGCCGCGGCGGCACGGTGAGGCCGTTCTTCAGGTCTCGGTGGCGCTGGCCCTGGATCTGCAGGTCAAAGGTCAGCACCAGAGCCGAGCATTTTGCCGCCTTGGCGCGCTCGATGAGGCTGGCGGCGAAGCCGCGGTCGCGGAACACGTAGAGCTGGTACCAGAAGGGCTTCGCCACCTCGCTCGCCACATCCTCGATCGAGCAGATCGACATCGTGGACAGCGTGAACGGGATGCCGAACTGCTCCGCGGCGCGCGCGCCGAGGATCTCGCCGTCGGCCCAGTTCAGGCCGGTGAGCCCGACCGGGGCGATCGCCACCGGCATCGCCACCTCCTCGCCCGCCATCGTGCTGCGCGTCGTGCGATTGTCGACGTTGATGCCCACGCGCTGGCGGAAATGCAGCGCATCGAGATCGGCGCGATTGGCGCGCAGCGTCTGCTCGTCGTAGGAGCCGCGGTCGACGTACTCGAACACCGCCTTGGCGACGCGCCTTTTCGCCATGCGGCGCAGGTCGTCGATGTTGGTCACCACCGGCATGCCGGCGATCTTAGCACGCGCGTTTCACATCGTGAGATAGAATCCCCGGCCATGGGCGCGGCAAACGGCGACGAGAAGGGGCCGATCCAGGTCATCGACCGGATGATGACGCTGCTCGACGTGCTCGCCGCGCACCCCGAGCCGCTCGGGCTGAAACAGGTCGCGCAGTACGCCGGGCTGCATCCATCGACCGCGCACCGCATTCTGGCGGCGATGGCAGGCGGGCGCCTCGTCGATCGCCTCGAACCGGGCAGCTACCGCCTCGGCATGCGGTTGCTCGAGCTCGGCAACATGGTGCGCTCCCGGATCAGCGTGCGCGAGCTTGCGCTGCCGGTGATGCGCGAGCTGCACGCGCATACCGGCGAGACCGTGAATCTGTCCGTGCGCCACGACGACGAGATCGTCTACGTCGAGCGCACGTCCTCGGGCCGCGCGGCCATGCGCGTGGTGCACGTCATCGGCGCGCGCGCCGCCCTGCACATCACGGCCGCGGGCAAGCTCTTTCTCCTGCAGGACGGATTTGCGCGCCTGCGCGAGTACGCCAAGCGCACCGGGCTTGCCGCGCATACGCGCAACACCATCTCCAACCTGCAGCTGCTGGAGCGCGACCTGGAGCGCACCCAGCGCCAGGGATGGGCCACGGACAACGAGGAGGCCGAGATCGGCGTGCGCTGCGTCGCCGCCGGCGTGCGCGATGACGCCGGCCAGCTGATCGCCGCGCTGTCGCTGTCCACGCCCGCAGACCGCATGAAGGCGCAGTGGGGGCCGCTCATCAAGGAGACCGCCGAGCGCATCTCGCAGTCCGTCGGCCATCGTGCGCGCGCGGCGCGCATCGGGGCGACGTAGCATTGTCACCGGAACCGACTTGCACTATGCTGCTTGCGTCGCGAAAGGCGCGGCGTCCACAAGTCGGGGAGAACACCGTGCTCCAGAAGATCCTTGGCAAGGTTCTCGGATGTGCGTTGCTGCTGCACGCCGGCGCCGCCTTCTCCTTCACGTTGATCACGCTCCCGGAGCAGTCTGCCCCCAGCGAGACGATTACTACCGCGACCACGCTGGAGGCGCAGGTGCAGCCCATCGTGGGTACCATCCGCGCGCAGTTGTTCAGCATTCAGCGCCTGAAGCGGTCGCAGCGAGTGAGCCAGGCCGGACCCGCGCAGGTGGCGAGCGCAGAGCGTCGCGGCGGGTTCGAGTACCTCGCGGCCAACGGGGCCTCCAGTACCGGGGCGAGCGGCCGCGGAACCGAGAGCCTGTGGATCAGCGCGGCCGCCAACTCGCTAGAAAACGACTTTGAGCGCACGGCCTTCTATGGCGCCACCCACAACCTCCTCGCCGGCTTCGACGTTACGCGAGCGGACCGGTACGTACTGGGGTTCGCCTTCGGGCATGAGGCGAGCAACTACACGACGACCTTCAACGCCGGCAACGAGAAGACGCGAGGTTTCAGCGTCAATCCCTACTTCGCCTATCTGCTGTCCGACGCCTGGAGCCTCGATCTGCTCCTGGGCTACGGCGAGCTCGATACCCGCCAGTCGCGCACGGTAGGCACCGGCCCGCTGACCACGCAGGCGGTGATCAGCGAGTTTGCCGCGACGCGCGGCTTCGCATCGACCAACCTGACTTATCTCGCGGCCCTGGGCAATTGGAAGCTGAGCAGCGCGCTCGGCTATACGGCCACGAGGCGGGAGCAGGACGGCTACGTGGAAAGCGCCCCACTCGGCACCACCGTGTCCGCGAGCAAGCAGACCGTGAAGCAGTACAGTCTGCTCGGCGAGGCCGCTTACGGCCGCGGCGCCTCGGAGACCTATTTCGGGCTGCAGTACGAGGACACGCGCGACCCGCAGAAAGTGCAGTTCGCGACGGGCGCGCAGCCGGCGAATGATCCCGACAGCGTGCTGCTCAGCGCCGGCTGGCGCTATTTCGGCAGAGGCCTGACGGCGAATTTCGCGTTCAGCAAGCGGCTGGCGCAGGAGCAGGTCAACGAGTACGGCTTCACGATGATGCTGCGCGTCGACCTCTAGCGGTCGGGGCGGTGGCCGCGCAAGACGTCGTAACGACGCACCGCGTTCGCCGCAAGATACTCGACCGGGGCGAAATCGTCGGTCAGCAGCGGATACGACGCGAGCAGCGCATCGGCCGAGCGCACCTCCAACGTGGCAACTTCCTTCAGTATCGGGTAGGAGAACGCGACGCCGGCCGCTTGCCGCAGTTCGACGCGTCTGTCCGGGTCCGAGGCGTTGTGGCCGATGAAGATGAAGTTCTGCAGCGCATCGCTCGCAGGATCCACCGTGGCGATGACGTACACCTGCGGGAACACGCCGCGCATCGTCCTCAACACGGAATAGATCATCGCCCGGCTGTCTGCGGCCAGGCTGCCGTAGAAATTGGCGATCAGCACGCCGTCCTCCTTGAGCCTGCTCTTCGCCAGGCCGAAGAACTCGCGCGTGGCGAACTGTGGAGGCGCGGAAACGAACGAGCCGTAGGCATCCGAGAAGATCAGGTCGTAGCGTGCGGCGGTGTCGTGCAGGAAGCGCCGACCGTCGATGACGTGGTTTCTCAGTCGCGGGTCCTCGGGAAGCGCGAAGTAGCGCCGCGCCAGGGCGCGAAGCGTCGGATCGATCTCCGCCACATCCACGATCGCCTGCGGGGAGTCCTGCAGGATGGCCCGCGGCACGTTGTACGCGCCACCGCCGATCGCCAGCGCGGTCCTCAACTCGGGTGTGAACAGGCGATGCAGATCGAAGTACTTGGTGTAGTCAAAGGCCATGCTGCCGTCGTCCATATACAGGCCGCCGCTGACGTTGTGGTCCTGCCAGAGAACGCGCGCGGTGCGGCCTCGCAGCGGCATATCGCGTATCACGATGCGCTCGTACAGGCCGTCGGCGGCGAAGACGACGCCTTGCTGCTCCACCGCGGCGATCTGCCGCAGCAGCGCGCCGCAGATCAGGCCCAGGAGCGCAACCCCGACCGGAACGATCCTGGGCATGCTCCGCGTCACGAGCAGTCCGATGCCGCCCAGCAGCACCAGGCCCGACCCCACGCCGACGATGATGTCGCTGATCCCCCAATGCGGGATCAGCACGAAGCCCGTAGCCAGGCTACCGGCAATGCTGCCCAGCGTGGACCAGAAGAACACCAGGCCCGACGCATTGCCCACGCCCGCCGCGGCCTTGCGCGCATGCAACAGCGTGATCGCGAATGGCGACAGCATCGCCAGGAACAGTGCGGGCAGGAAGAACATGAGCAGGGATACGATCAGCGGACCGTCGACCAGCGACAGCCGGTACGCGATGCGCGGCAACACGACCGCGTTGAGCAGCTGCAGCAGCAGAACCAGGAACCCTGCGATGGCGATCAGGGAGAAGAACCAGCGCTCGCAGGGTTTGCGGTCGGCGAGCACGCCGCCGGCGTAGTAGCCCAGGCCGAGCGCGGCCAGCACGACGCCGATCACGCTCGACAGGGTGAAGACAGAACTGCCGAAGTAGGGCGCCAGCATGCGCGTGGCGGTGATCTCGATGATCAGGACCGCCATGCCGGTCAGCGTGACCGAGCTCAGGATCGCGAACTTGTGATGCCAGGCGCGCATTGGTGGATAATAAATCGTCAGGGAGCCCGCGGATGACACTGCACGCTATCGGCATCAAGCTGGTCGTTCTGAGCCTCGCGTTGCTGCCGGCCCTGGCCGAGGCCGCGGCGCCTTCCATCGGCCGCGTGTTGCGATTGACGGGCGAGCAGATCGGCCATGCCGAGGCGCCGGGCGCTCCCGCGCGCAAGCTCGCGGCGGGAGATCCCGTGTATGCGGGCGAACGCATCCGCACCGGCGCCGAGACCGTCCTGCAGATCGAGTTCACGGACAAGGGGCGCT
>JAOUGZ010000156.1 GCA_029865405.1 Betaproteobacteria bacterium | reverse complement strand
GTTCGCCGAGCGGCCCACGCGCAGTCGCGACGGGCCCGCCAGGCGCTCGATCAAGGTCTCGGCGAGGTGCATGCCGCGCACGGTCAGGATGCGCAGCAGGCGCGCGAGCACCCAGCCCACCGCGAGCAGCACGATGGCGCCGATCAGGCTCGGCAGGTGCGCGGCGAGGCGTTCGAGCAGCGCCCCGGCGGCGTGGGTGAACGACTCGCCGAAGTTCTTCATGCGTGGATAGTATCGCGATGCGTGCGCTGTAAGCCATCACCCCGGCGCCACGGCCAACGCCATCATGGACACGACGCCCGGCCGCCGTTGCCCGCGTCCCTACCGCTACGACGCGGCCGCGTGGGCGCAGCGCTTCCCCGAGCTCTGGCCGGCGGGTTGCGACGCACACCGCTCCTACTTCGAGCGCCTGCGCAGCGGTGCCGCGTTCGAGCGCGCCGCCTAGGCGCGCAGCGCGCCCGCCACGCTCATCACCACGGCGAGGTCCGTGCCGACGATGCCGACGCTGCCACGCTCGAGCGCGACGACATCGGCGTGCAGACCTTCCTTCGTCGCGTGGCGCCTGCCCGTCATGCGCGTCGCCGGCATCACCAGGAGGGTCACCATGCCCTGCGGCACGGCCAGCACCACGTGGTATGCGGTCTGGCCGTTGAACGGGCACGGCCGCACGTGCTTCACCTCGCCGACGCGCTCGAGCCGCTCCAGGGCCAAGGTCGGCGCCAGCGCGGCCTGCGCCTCCGCGCGCGGCATGGCACCGAGCATGATCGACTTCGCCTCTTCCTTCATGACAAAGTCGATGCAGGCGAGCGCGAGCGGATCCTGCCGCGCGAGCCAGGCATATCCGCCCGCGCCGGCCGCCACCAGCGCGGTCGCGGCGACGGCGAGGAACGTGCGCCGGCGCGCGACCTGCGCCTGCGCCATGCGCTCGGCGAAGCCTGCGGGCACCGGCACCTGCAGAGCCTCGCGCAGGGTGTCCTCGAACGCACCCTGCTCCGTCCATTCGGCGGCGCAGGACGCGCACTGCAGGCGGTGCACGCGCATGGCGTCCGTCTCGCCAGTGCCGGCGAGGAGCTGACGGCGGTAGTCGAGGCAGATCATGCGGGCCCCGCCTTGCGATCCTTCGGCGTCACCAGCCGCCTGAGCGCCTGGCGCGCCCGCGTCAGGCGGGTCATGGTGGCGCCTTCGGTCGCGCCGATCATGTCGGCGATCTCCGCGCAGCTGAACCCGCCCAGCACCTGCAACGCGAGCGGTTCGGCGTAGGACACGGGCAGCGCGGCGAGCGCGTCGCGCATCTCCAGGCCGAACAGCTCCGGGCGCTCGTCCGGAAGGTCCAGGCCGTCCAGGCTCTCCGCGGCGGGCGGCGCACTGCCGAGGGCGCGCAGGTATTCGTTGCGCACGATGGAGAACAGCCACGCCTTGGCCGCGGCGCGCTCGCGCAGGCGCGGAAACGCGCGCCAGCCGCGCAGCAGCGCTTCCTGCACGATGTCCTCGGCCTGCGCGGGGTCGCGCGCGAGCCAATAGGCGTAGCGGTACAGATCAGCGGCATGGGTGCGGACGGTTTCCTCGAATCCCACTAGCCGGCCTCGGCCACGATGCGCCCGACCTCGGGGCACGCGCGCAGCCGCATGCGCGCCCGGTGCACCAGCACCCAGCAATGCGTCGGCGTCACCTGCAGCGTGCGGCACACTTCATCCGTCTCCATGCCCAGGACCTCACGCAGCACGAACGCCTGGGCCGAGCGCACCGGCAGGCTGTCCAGGCTGCGGTCGATCGCCGCGAGCGCGTTGCGGCTCGCGCAGGTCTGCTCGGGACCGGGCCCCTCGTGCTGCAGATCATCCAGTTCCATGTCCAGGGCTTCCTCGCGCGGCCCGCGGCGCAGGCCATCGACGATCTTGTGCTTCAGGATACCGAATAGCCAGGTGCTGAGCGAGGAGCCCCCGGCGTAGCGATGCAGCCCCTCGAGCGCTGCCACCAGCGCCTCCTGCACCGCGTCTTCCGCCTGATCGCGGCTGCGCGTGCGCTGCAGCGCGAATGCCATGAGCTTCGGACGCAGGCGCGCCAGCTCCTCGGTTCTTGCAGTTGCCATCCTGCACAAGACCCGGGCTGGCGGGCAAACCTTACACCCGCAAAAAGATATTCCGGGACCCGTAATACGCACGGCGCGCAGGCGACCTACACGGACGGGCCTGGTGCAGGGCCCTCAACCTCAAAGGAGACAACCATGGATCAGAAGACCCTCGTTGCAGCAGCCGTGGCCGGACTGTTCGCGCTCGGCGCGCACGGTGGCGCGTTCGCGCAGGACAAGGACCAGGAAAAGTGCTGGGGCGTGGCCAAGGCCGGCAAGAACGACTGCGGCAGCAACAAGACCGCGCATTCCTGCGCCGGGCAATCCAAGATGGACTACGACCCGAACGACTTCAAGGTGGTGAAGGCCGGAACCTGCGTGCAGATGGGCGGCAGCATGAAGCAGGGCGAGGCCGGCCGTCTGGCCAAGATGAAGAAGGGCTGAGCTTGACGCAGCTCGGCGCCGGCATCGGGCTGCGCGCGCGGCACTACGCCGACTTCGTCGGCGGCGCGCGGCCCGCGGCCGGCTGGCTCGAGGTGCACAGCGAGAACTACTTCGGCGCCGGCGGGCGCGAGCGCGCCGTACTGGAGTCGCTGCGCCGCGACTACCCGCTCAGCCTGCACGGGGTGGGGCTCGGCCTAGGCTCGGCCGAGGGCTACTCGGTGCGGCACGAGAACCGGCTGTTCGAGCTCGTGCACCGCGTCGAGCCGGCGTTCGTCTCCGAGCACCTGTGCTGGGGCGCGGCGGCGGGCCGCCATTTCAACGACCTTCTGCCGCTGCCTTACACCCGCGAGGCCCTCGATCTGGTCGCCAGCCGCGTGTCGCGGCTGCAGGACCGGCTCGGGCGGCGCCTTCTGGTGGAGAACGTGTCCTGCTATCTCGAGCCGGGTCCGCACGAGATGAACGAAGGCGAGTTCCTCGCTGCGCTGGCGCGGCGCTCGGGCTGCGGCGTGCTGCTCGACGTGAACAACCTGTACGTGAACCAGGTCAACCTCGGGCGCGACGCGCTGGCGCAAATGCGCGCGCTCGCTCCCGAGAGCGTGTGCGAGATCCACCTCGCGGGCCATTCCGCCGGCGAGGATTGCCTCATCGACACCCATGGCGCACGCGTCGCCGACGACGTGTGGCGCCTCTACGAGGCCGCGCTCGGCCTGTTCGGGCCGGTGGCGACGCTGATCGAGTGGGACACGGACGTGCCGCCGCTCGAGGTGCTGCTCGACGAGGCGCGCAAGGCGCAGGCGCGCCTGGAAGCGATGCATGCTGTCGCTGCTTGAGCAGCAGCGCGCGTTCGCGGCCGCGCTGCTCGATGCCGCGGCCGGTCCGGCACGCATGCGCGTCTACCGCGCCAACGTGTTCGGCAACTGGAGCGCCGCGCTTGCAGGCGCCTATCCGATCGTGCGCGCCATCGTCGGCGCGGCGTGCTTCGAGGTCATGGCGCGCGACTATTCGCAGGTATCGCCTTCGGCGAGCGGCGACCTGCACGAGTACGGGGCGCAGCTCGCCGCCTTCCTCGACGGCTATCCGCAGGCCGCCGACCTGCCCTACCTGCCCGACGTCGCGCGCATGGAGTGGCTCGCGCACCTCGCCTTCTATGCCGCCGACCCGCCGCCGTTCGACCTGTCGCGCCCGACCGAGGTGCGCCTCGCGCCGCCCTGTGCGCTGCTCGGTTCCGCCTGGCCGCTGCAGCGCATCTGGGAGGCGCACCAGGAGGGCGGCGACCCCGCGTCGGTGAACCTGGACGCGGGCCCCGATCGTATCCTCGTGCACCGCGCCGGATGGCGCGTAGAGGTATGTTCGCTCGGCGCCGGCGACTACCGCTTCCTCGAGCGGCTGCGGGCCGGCGACGCACTCGGCCCCGCGCTCGAGGCCGCGACTGCCGCCGATGCCGCGTTCGTTGCCCGGATGGCCTTCGCCGCCTGGGTCCAAGCCGGAGTGATCGCACAATGAACCCACAGCTCATCGCCTGGAGCCACCGCGTGCGCGGCTGGCTGAACGCCGCCGCGCACCTCGTCGATCTCGGCATCCGCGTGTACGTGGCCGAGATCTTCTTCCGCTCGGGCCTGCTCAAGATCGGCAACTGGGACGGCACGCTGTACCTGTTCAAGAACGAGTACCGCGTGCCGCTCCTGCCGCCCGAGGCAGCGGCGTGGCTCGGCACCTTCGGCGAGCTCGCCTTCCCGCCGCTGCTCGCGCTCGGCCTGGCGGCGCGCTTTGCCGCGCTGTCGCTGTCCGTGGTAAACGTGATGGCGGTGATCTCCTTCTGGCACGTGCTGGGCGGCAACGAGGCCGCCCTGATGTCGCATTTCTACTGGGGCGTGCTGCTGCTTGTCACGCTGTGCCACGGGCCGGGGATGCTCTCGATCGATCACTGGATCCGCCGGCGCTACGTATCGGCGCCGGCATGAGTCGCGCCGCGCTCGCCGCGCTGCTGCTCGCGCCCGCCCTGGCGCTCGGCCAGGGCGCCAATGATCGGGCGGAATGGCCGAAGACCGATTTCTCCCGCCGCACCGTGGATCTCGCCGAGATCCAGTCGGGCGGTCCGCCAAAGGACGGCATCCCCGCCATCGACCGGCCGCGCTTCGTCGGCGCGCGCGCGGCCCGCGCCTGGCTGAAGCCCGCCGAGCCGGTCATCGTCCTGCGCGTCGGCAAGGAAGCGCGCGCCTATCCCCTGCAGATCCTCATGTTCCACGAGATCGTCAACGACACCCCCGCCGGACGGCCGGTGGCGGTGACCTTCTGCCCGCTGTGCAACGCTTCGATGGTGTTCGACCGCAACGTCGGCGGGCGCACGCTCGATTTCGGCACCACCGGGCGGCTGCGCCTTTCCGACCTGGTGATGTACGACCGGCAGACCGAGTCGTGGTGGCAGCAGTTCACCGGCACCGGCATCGTCGGCCACTACGCCGGCACCCGCCTCGAGCGCCTGCCCGCGGAGATCGTGTCGTTCGCCGATTTCGCCGCCGCGTACCCGGCCGGCCTGGTGCTGTCGCGCGAGACCGGCCATGCGCGCCCCTACGGGCGCAATCCCTATGTCGGTTACGACGATATCCGGCAGAGCCCGTTCCTGCTTTCGCAGGCGCCGGATGGACGGCTGCCACCCATGGAGCGCGTGCTGTCGGTGAGCGTGGCGGGCAAGCATCGCCTGTATCCGCTGTCGCTACTCGAGCGCCACCCGGTGTCCAACCGCAAGCTGGGCGACGTGCCGTACGTGGTCTTCGCCAAGGCCGACATGGCGTCCCCGCTCGACAGCCAGGACATTGCCGAAGGCCGCCGCATTCCGGCGGCGACGGTTTTCGACCGGCGCGTCGCGGAGGGCGTGCTCGAGTTCGCGCAGCGCGACGGCGAGTTCGTCGACCGGGCGACCGGCTCGCGCTGGAACGTCCTGGGCGAAGCGGTGGCGGGACCGCTCAAGGGCGAGCGCCTCGCGGCGCTGGAGGGCGGCGTGCACTTCGCGTTCGCCTGGCTGGCGTTCAATCCCGACAGCGAGATCGTGCGCGCGCTGCCGTAATTCAGCGCGGTAGCGGCACGCTCATCGTCGCGCCGTCGTACCCCTTCGGCTTGTGCCGCGCGCGCACCGTCACGAGCGTGACGCCCGCCGGGATCCTCACCCCGTAGAGGTCGCGCGTGAACGGCTGCTCGGTCTCGTGCGGGTGGTACAGGATCCTCCGGCCGAGCACCGTGCCATCGGGCCCCAACACCTCGAAAGCGTCTGCGTAGTGATTCCAGCCCTTGTCCACGCTCTTCACGGTGACGTCGAAATCGAAGGTGCCCGAGGAGTTCCGACGCACCTTGACGTCCACCACGTCCGCCTCGCCGGCGAGGGCGGATTGGGCCACAAGCAGGAATACAAGAAGTAACGCTCTCATCATTTGCACCTCTTCGCTGCCGCGTAGGCCGCGAGTCCGGCCTCGCGGTCGATGGGCACCACCTCTTTGAGCGTGGTACCGCCTTTGGGTTGCAGTTCCGGCGGAAAGAACGCCAGCTTCTGCGTCTTCGCCAGCTTTTCCCCACGCCCGAAGTCGAGATTGCGCTCGTTCGCTGCCGCGGGCTTCACTGCGGCGCCGTCGACGATCTCAAGGTCGAACCACCAGCGCTTGACCGGGTTGCGCTCGCCGCCGCCGGTGGCGTCGTCGTAATCGATGAGGGCGCGCCGCGCGGCCGGCACCTCGATCGAGAGCCACAGGAGTCTTTCCGACTCCACCAGGTCCTCGCGGTTGTACGGGCAGGTCTTCATGCAGCGCCCGCAGGCCGAGCCCTTGGCGTTGGTGAGCCGGTAGCGGCCGCACTTCTCGACGTCGGGCTTCCAGATCTCGTAGCCGTTGAACATCACCTTCGGGCCGAAGGGAATTGCGTTGCACGGGCACTCGCGTGCGCATTTCTGGCACATGTTGCACACCGCCTGCAGGCCGAAGTCGATCGGCCGGTCGACCTCCAGCGGCAAGTCGGTGGTGAAGACCACCGACTTCGAGCGCGGG